>CAZLYS010000685.1:0-3254 GCA_964563415.1 uncultured Halomicronema sp. | reverse complement strand
CTTGCCGGGCAAAGTTTATCTAGTCGGAGCTGGACCGGGCGATCCCGGGTTATT
This sequence comes from uncultured Halomicronema sp., assembly GCA_964563415.1. Classification (GTDB taxonomy): domain Bacteria; phylum Cyanobacteriota; class Cyanobacteriia; order Phormidesmidales; family Phormidesmidaceae; genus Halomicronema. The sequence goes on along the minus strand of CAZLYS010000685.1, from coordinate 3,200 downwards.
TACCCTCAAGGGTAAAGCCTTACTAGAGGTGGCTGATGTGGTCGTCTACGATGCCTTGGTCAGTCCCCCCATTTTGGACATGGTTAACCCCGAGGCTAAGCTGCTGCCTGCCGGTAAGCGGCGGGGCTATCATTCCCTGTCGCAGGCTGACATTAATCAACTGTTGATTGAGCAGGCCCAGCAATACTCTACGGTGGTGCGGCTCAAAGGGGGCGATCCCTTTGTGTTTGGGCGCGGTGGCGAAGAAATGGAGGATTTATTGGCAGCGGGTATTTCTGTCGAAGTGGTGCCGGGGATTACCTCTGGAGTGGCGGTGCCAGCCTATGCGGGCATCCCAGTGACTCATCGGCGGCTCAGCTCTAGCGTTACCTTTGTGACGGGACACGAATCGGTTGGCAAGTATCGCCCTGAAGTGAACTGGCAGGCGATCGCCCAAGGTTCAGAAACCATTGTGATTTACATGGGGGTGCATAATCTGCCAAAGATTGTGCAGTCTCTCACCGGCGCGGGGTTGCAGCAGAACACTCCAATCGCTCTGGTGCGCTGGGGAACTCGCCCTGAGCAGTCAGAGCTGGTAGCGACCTTGGCAACCATCGAGGAGGAAATGAAGGCGACGGGGTTTGCCGCACCGGCGATCGCCGTTATCGGTAACGTTGTCACCCTGCGCGAAACTTTAGCAGTTTGCCAGCCTGAAGTCATTGCGACTGGGGCGATGGCGTCTTTTAGTGGGGAAAAAATGCCAAAGGGAGTTTCAACAACTACCAAAACCCTTGCTACGATGGAATAAAAGCGCCTACAGCAGGCTCAGACCAAGATTTGCTCATGATGGCAACTTCACTCTCCTGGTTGCCAGTCTGCCTCTTGATCTCTCAAACTATTGCGAGAAAGGCAGACTAGCTGCAGAAGATGATCTTGCCTGACCGTGGGTGAGCGCATTATCCGGTCTCCTCCTAGGCAATTTTTGTTCCTTTTGTTTATTCAACGTTATTGACATTCATTCTTTATGGCTGCCACTATCCAGGTCGAAAAAAAGAAGCTTAAAAATCCCCCCCTCGACATTCATACCCTGGGGGACAAAGTTCTGCGTCAACCGGCTAAGCGAGTTGCCAAGGTTGACGGTAGTATTCGTGACCTGGCTTACGACATGCTGAAGACGATGTACAGTTCTGATGGCATCGGGCTGGCAGCGCCTCAGGTAGCCGTCAATAAGCAAATTATTGTGGTTGATACCGATCCAGAAAACGCCGCCGCGCCGCCACTCATCTTGATTAACCCCAAAGTCATTCGCAGCAGCAAAGAGATTTGCACTGACAAAGAGGGATGCCTGAGTATTCCTGGGGTTTATTTAGATGTCGTGCGGCCGGTCGCGATCGAAGTCAGCTTCAAAGATGAAAATGGTCGCCCCCAGCGTTTGAAAGCGGCAGATTTGCTGGCTCGGTGTATTTTGCATGAAATGGATCACCTCACCGGAATTATGTTTGTCGATCGCGTTGACAATCAACTGGCGCTCACTCAAGAACTGCAAAAGAATGGCTTCTCAGCTAGAGATGTGAAGGCAGTCACGGGCTAAGCCTTGCACTGTACCGGCAGACTGCGCTACATAAGAGGAATAAATTTCTGGGAGAGGTTCAAACTGTGTGGACGCCAAAGAGTGGTTTATTGTTGCTATGTTCCAGCCTCGCGGCGATTTCTGCAGTAGCAGCTATCTTTGAGCTTGCTACTGGTGAACCAGACTGGGGTTTTGGCCCGACTTATGGGTTGATTGGGGTGGCCGTCCCTTTGGTGGGCATCTTCTTTTATGCTGCGGTCAAAGATGCTAAAGCCAACATGTAGAAAAACCTAGACGCCTTCCCATTTAGGCAAGCGATATCTTAGGTTGCATTAAGCCTGCTTGCTTTAGATGTTGGTTAAGCCGGAAAAATCTGAGCCAAAAGTCTTTTTGCTTTATCTAGAAGAAAGTCATCCAAGGGTTTACCGCCTGGGTGACTTTTCTTGTATTGAGGTGTGAGAAAAGCAATTTGGCGAATTCAACCCGTTCATTAAGCGCAAGCAGCATCGAGCCAGTCATAAATCTGTTCGAGTTGCTCTAGAGAAATCAAGCCATATTGCCAAAGCACCATCGGCAAAGGCCCCGGATCTTGTTCGCAATGGCGCACCGCCATATTGATGGCGGCTTGAGAGATCTCCAGCTCATCTTGCAAAAACTTGATCAGGCTGGCGTTCCGTATGTAGACGACGTTTTGCACCTTAATGGGTCTCCTCAGTCAGACGTTACCGTGCGTTATCGGCAGATTGTATCTAAGCTTGCTTGATCTGCACGGGTCGGTTAACCGATTCAGACAATTTTGCTGCCATCAGCTCTGGAATGACAGCGCGATCGCAATTTTTTTACAGGGACTATCAGGCAGTACGCACCCTTAAACTTGGTTCGTGACCTTCCTAAGCACATCCTTGAAAATGCAGATGTTGACACAAGGCTGGTCTAGAGTATCAAATCTTGCCAAGCTTGACTAGAGCGTGTCATCAAATCGATCCGATTTCTTGAAGGTTGAGACTCTAGCCTGCCATTCAACTTAAGAATCCACAGGCGTGCTTTGTAATCAATTATTTTCAAAACTGCAGAAGGAGTGATCAATGTCGACAACCTAGGCAGCCTAGCGTTGTTAGCGATAACGTTTTCGCCTGGCGCGCGCGTTTGAAGCCATAGACCGGCATCGGCAAGCCCTCAACGCGATACAAATCGCTCTTATCTGCGCCGAACGCTTGCAACAACTGCTGCTGTAGTAGTTGCTTGTAGGGTCCAAGATTTGCGGCTTGCCGAACGAAGGTCGTCCGGTCTGGCAAGCCTGGAAACCAGTCGTGCCAGTGGTGATAGAAATAGCGCCAGCTCCTGGCACCATCGTGGGGAGCCAAAAAATCGCCCACGATTTCGAGCGTCAAGACTTCACGATCACTCAGCGCTGATGCAGCACCTTTGCGGCGGGGCGGAGAACTCTGCTGTGAAGAGCATCAGATAATTATCCACCACCCAGAAGACAGCAAGGATAAGCTCGTCGATAGCTTGTAGAGGTGAAACCTTTTCTCAATCTTTTAGGTGCACATCACATTAATATTGATCGTTAATGCTCGCCAAACTGACTAAGGACCTGCTTGACTGACAAAAGACGTGTTCTGTATCGCTGAGATGCTTACTATTAGGC
>CAZLYS010000684.1:0-3255 GCA_964563415.1 uncultured Halomicronema sp. | reverse complement strand
CCGGCCAGTTCAACAGTTCAACAAGCACTTAGCTATTTCACAACTACTCTATTAGTCTGCAAGTCCGTCTGGAGAATTCCTCATTGCACCTTAAGCGACTCTAAGTCGATCCGCGATAGGGTGAAGGGGCGATGCGCGATCGCGCGTTGCTAAAAGTGCCTCCCAAAAACTGGACTGATTGACCTTTTGAGGGGAAAGTTCATGGAGATTGAAAAGCCCATTCCACTTTTGGAAGAAATTTTGACCCACTGGCAGTCCGTCATTGGCAGTGAGTACGAAGGGTATAAAAATCATGTCTATCGGATGATTCACTTTTGCTGGGCACTCAAGCCATGTGATGAGATCGAGCGCGAGAAAATCATTATTGCTGGGGCATTTCACGATATCGGCATCTGGATTGAAAATACGGTTGACTATATTTCGCCTTCGATTCCCCCGGCGATGGAGTATCTACGACAGCAGCATCGAGAAGAGTGGTCGGATGAGATTCAGCTGATGATTTCTGAACATCACAAAGTTACCGAATACACGGATGTGCAATATCCCCTAGTAGAGCTCTTTCGGAAAGGTGATCTCGTTGATTTTTCCTTTGGCTTAATCAACTTTGGCTTGCCTTCTCAGATAATTAATGCGGTGAAAGAGGCTTTCCCAAACGCTGATTTTCATCTCAATTTGGCGAAGCGAGCGTTGAAGTGGTTGCCGCAACATCCGTTCAATCCTGTACCCATGATGAAATGGTGAGCAACAAATATTGAATTTCTACCGACAACAAGCTGGTAGAAATTCCGTTCTACTGGTGATGACTTTAAGCATTGAATATGACTTCTCCGAACTCCCTGACCCAGACGGCTCACCAACGTAGCTTTGGCGGTTGGCAAGATGTGTATCAGCACTCTTCCGAAGTTCTAGACTGCGACATGACCTTCGCGGTGTATCTGCCACCCCAAGCAGAAACGCAATCCTGCCCAGTGGTGTATTGGCTGAGTGGCCTCACCTGCACAGAGCAAAATTTCATCACCAAAGCCGGGGCACAGCAGTACGCGGCGCAGCATGGCCTGATCCTTATTGCGCCAGATACCAGTCCTCGGGGGTGCAACTTACCGGGAGAAGATGACAGCTACGACTTTGGCAGCGGTGCGGGATTTTATCTCAACGCAACGCAGGAACCGTGGACGCAGCACTATCGCATGTATGACTATGTGGTGAGTGAACTGCCAGAAGCGATCGCGGCCAACTTTCCCATTCTGGCAACCCATCAGGGCATTATGGGTCACTCGATGGGGGGCTACGGAGCTTTGATGATTGCCCTACGAAATCCAGGTCGCTTCAAAAGTGTGTCGGCGTTTGCGCCCATCGTTGCACCCTCCCAAGTGCCTTGGGGCAAAAAGGCATTCACCCATTATCTGGGCAACAATATGACCGACTGGCTGGCTTATGATCCGACTCATTTGGTCAAAGGGGCTCCGGAAAAATTACCGATTCTGATCGATCAGGGTGACGCGGATTCCTTTCTCAAAGAGCAATTGCAACCTCAATTATTCGCGATCGCCTGCGAGGCGGTGAACCATCCGCTGACGCTACGGATGCAGCCCGGTTACGACCATAGCTATTACTTCATCGCCAGCTTTATGGGTGATCATCTGGCACATCATGCAGCCGCTTTGACCTCTTGAGCGCTGCTCTTGGCAGCCTCATCGCTAGCGTTTATCGGTAGCCGCTTGGCGAGATCTGTGACAAAAGCGGTGGTCAAGACGAGCATTTTCAGGAATCGATTTGGCTGCCCGCCAATAGTCAGGGGTATGGGCGATCACGGCGTCATCCACATGCTCAACTGGCTGCCAGCAGACATGACAGGTGGGGTGTTTTTCCAACAAGGTTTGCTTAAACGCCAGAGAAAAGGTGCGCGGTTCGCCAGTTTCCAGACCGATGAGCGCATCCAGTCGCGATCGCCAGGTTTCGGCTCGGTATTGAATGCGGTCGGGGCGATCGGTGCTGGTGCTGATATACTCTACGAACTTTTTGTCTGTATTCAGCAGGTCTAAAAACTCTTCGCGAATGTGGTCTTTAATCGGCAAAATCTGCTCAAGTTCATAGTGGCTAAAGGTGTAGAGAATGGTGTCCCAAAGAGCGACATTCAGGCGCGATTTTTCCCAGGTGCCGTTGGGGTTGTAGGTATTGCCAGGATAATAACGGCGAAATGCCTTTTCTTGAAAGACGGCGTAGGTCATTTCAATAGACTTTTCAAAGACTTGTCTCATCGCCGCTAAGGCTTCATCACTGAGCTGGCGATGCTGCTCCATCTCGGTATTCAAAAAGCGCTTTGTGGGGCCTTTATAATTGCGGTGGGTATTGCGCCACATGGCAAAAAAGCGCAGGATTAGTTGGCGATCGGCCATGCGGCTATGGGGTTCTTTGGACTGCAAAATCCGGAGGAGAAATTCGTTTTGGGTGAGCGATCGCAGCAGTTCGTTATAGTTGCCCCGATAGACACAGTTCCGCACTTCCTGATCGTTGAGCTTTTCGGCTCCCAGGTTTAAGCGCTCAAACACTTCAAATTTCACATCCGGATCAGAGTCTTTTTCAATAATGATCAGTCTCAAGATGAAGTTGAGAATTTCTTCTTGTAGCTCCACCGGCAAATCGGCAAAGGTTTTGCGATTTAGATCCTTGAGCACTTGTAATCCCGACAGTTTGAATTTTTGGCCATTGGGAAAAGCGCCATTCACAAAAGCACAAATGCTGGTCAAGCGCTGTTGCCCATCCACCACCGAAAACGTGCGATTGACCTCTTCAGACACGTAAATGACGGGAATCGGGATCGCCAACAGCAAAGATTCAACCAGGCGGCTAGCTTTACCACTATTCCAGACAAAATTACGCTGAAAATCGGGCTGGAGGTTTAGTTTGCTGCGGTTGACCCAACTCACCAAAGTTTCCACCGGCAAATCTTGCTTCTCGGTTTTGACGCGGCGTTTTTCGGGTTCAATTTCGAAGGGGGTATCGTCTACAACCTCTTCGATGACCAGGTCATTCGGAGTCGACGTATCGGTTGGTGAAGTGTTGGCATCAACCATGGCGAAAACCCTGCGAAGGCTTTACGTTTCAGAATACGTCAAAGTGCCCAGTGGTGTTGCTGATTGCGGGCAGATGCTGAGTCCAAAACGTGCCGACCCTGATCTTGCCGCGTTTTCAGATTGTCGCCTTTGGCTCAAAGGCTACCGCAGGTCAAAACTTGGGCGTTTTTACTCAGGGCAG
>CAZLYS010000683.1:1121-3258 GCA_964563415.1 uncultured Halomicronema sp. | reverse complement strand
GATTGACTATGGCTTTTATTACGACTTTGATAGCCCTGATGCCTTTACCGAAAAGGATCTTAAGGCGATCAAAAAACAGATGATCAAGATCATCAATAAAGGGTTGCCCGTGCAGCGCGAAGAGGTGAGTCGGGAAGAAGCCCAACGCCGCATCAACGAGTTGGGTGAACCCTATAAGCTAGAGATTTTAGAAGGGCTAGAAGACCCGATTACGATCTATCACCTGGGCGAAGAATGGTGGGATTTGTGCGCTGGCCCCCACGTGGCAACCACGAAAGACCTCAACCCCAAAGCCTTTGACCTGGAATCGGTGGCCGGAGCCTATTGGCGGGGCGATTCGAGCAAGGCTCAGCTACAGCGCATCTATGGCACCGCCTGGGAAACCCCTGAGCAACTGGCGGAATATAAGCGCCGTCGAGAAGAAGCTAAGCGTCGTGACCACCGTAAGTTGGGCAAAGAGTTGGGGCTGTTTATCTTCACCGATATTGTGGGACCAGGATTGCCGCTGTGGACCCCCAAAGGTACCCTCTTGCGATCGACCTTGGAAGATTTTCTCAAGCAGGAACAACTCAAGCGCGGGTATCTGCCAGTCGTCACCCCCCATATCGCCCGCACTGATTTGTTCAAAACCTCGGGGCACTGGCAAAAGTATAAAGAAGACATGTTCCCGATGATGGCGGAGGACGACGGCGATCGCGCTAACGAACTGGGCTTTGTCATGAAGCCGATGAATTGCCCGTTCCACATTCAAATCTTTAAAAGTGAGCTGCGGTCTTATCGGGAACTGCCGATTCGCCTGGCGGAGTTTGGTACCGTTTATCGCTACGAGCAGTCGGGCGAACTGGGTGGTCTCACCCGTGTTCGGGGCTTCACTGTGGATGATGCCCACCTATTTGTGACACCAGAGCAGTTGGACGATGAGTTCTTAAAAGTGGTGGATTTGATCCTCACCGTGTTCAAGAGCCTGCAGCTCAAGCAGTTTAAAGCGCGGCTCAGCTTCCGTGATCCCGATTCTGACAAATATATTGGCTCTGATGAAGTCTGGGAAACGTCTGAAAATGCGATTCGGCGGGCAGTGGAAACCCTGGGCATGGAATATTTTGAAGGTGTGGGCGAAGCGGCCTTTTACGGCCCAAAACTCGACTTTATCTTTACCGATGCGTTGGATCGCGAATGGCAACTGGGCACCGTGCAGGTCGATTACAACCTGCCCGAACGGTTTGAGCTGGAATATGTGACGGAAGACGGTAGCCGCCAGCGACCCGTCATGATTCACCGAGCGCCGTTTGGTTCCCTAGAACGCCTCATCGGCATCTTGATTGAAGAATATGCCGGCGATTTTCCCGTGTGGTTAGCGCCAGAGCAGATTCGCTTGTTGCCAGTAACCACCGAATTAATGGGCTATGCTCAGCAAGTATGCGATCGCATGGTAGCAGAGGGCATTCGTGCAGTGGTAGATACCAGTGGTGATCGCCTCGGCAAGCTCATTCGCAATGGTGAGAAGGGCAAAATTCCTGTTATGGCGATCGTCGGTGCCAAAGAGCAAGAAGCCAATGCTCTCAGTATCCGCACCCGCGCTGACGGTGAACTGGGCGCGATTCCTGTCGATGAAGTGATTGCACGACTGAAAACAGCAATCTCTAAACATGGCAATTTCTAGCTCTTAGCTTTCTCAAGCCACAGAGTAGTTTGGGATAGAAGAACAACGATACAACCTATTTACAGCAAAAACTCAGAGTTTCTGGCTGTAAATAGGTTGTAATGATTTCTGCGCTCAAACCCAAATTGATACCGGCCATTGCCAAGGTGACCGAATTACCCAATGCGCAATCTTTTCAACAGTGTTTGCTGAAATCGCCCTGGCAGGCGAGCGACCTCAGACAAAGACGGATAGAGCTGATTCGTTCCGTGTTGGGTGAACGCCTATTGGTACTGGTAATTGATGAAACCGGCGACCGAAAAAGAACCAAGCGACAGACTATGTCAAACGCCAATACATTAACAACTTGGGCAAAATCGAGAATGGCATTGTCTCGGTTGACGCTTACGGAGTCATTGAAATGTTACCTGTTCTTTCCGCTTTACTGTTTACAAACCGAAGGCGCGATTGCAAGCGGGAGAACATCATCGGACGAAG
>CAZLYS010000683.1:0-1111 GCA_964563415.1 uncultured Halomicronema sp. | reverse complement strand
ATTGCTGCCGTCTGGTGCGTGAGTTATGTGACCTCGGCTTTCAGTTTGATTTGGTGCTGGCCGATAGTGCCTATGGAGAAAGTGGCAGTAGTTTTGTCCGCACCTTGCATCAATTAGAACTGCCCTATGTCCTAGCGATTCACTCTAACCATACTGTGCCCGTGCCAAAAGAACAGCGAGTCCGGACCAATCCCTGGCGTGCTTACGAGTGAACCTTAAGTGATGGTCAAAGCAAAACCCGTTTTATCCGAGAAATTGTTTACGGCCAACAACGGACTCAGCGCTACTGGCAACTGACGACTGACACCGTCACCCTATCGTCGGCCTCAACCTGGATGGTCATGACGATTTCTTACCAACAAGTCGGTGGCCTCTATGGTCTTAGGAACTGGGTGGAGTATGGCTTCAAGCAAAGTAAGAATGAACTGGTATGGGCCGATTTTCGAGTTATGGACTATACCCCGATCAAAAAAATGGTGGGAGCTTGTCATGAGCGCCTATTTGATGGTCACCTTAAACACATCACCGATGCATCCTGAGGGCGCAATTCCCCCAAGCTGATTTGATGGTGGTGTCTTCATTTCCGCAACATGCGGCTTGGGATACCGGCAACGGATGGAAGAATTGGCTTAACAACCTGTGTCCAATTCTATTGCCTTCGGTCAGTTTTAATTTTTTGAAAGTGTTTCCGATTCCGGAGATGACACGAGGATTCCAGCACGATAGCGGTTACAACACCGCTTCTACAAAGAGACGGTTGTCACGAGCCGTCACGCCCACACTGTCTGCACCTCCTGGCAAACACTCTTGAATCCGGTCCCATTGATCGTCTCGAAGGGCACAGCGGCACGACATCTTAACACTCCTAACTTAAAACTCGATTGATTTGAAGAGTAGATTCCAGGCCTTTGACGGGCATATTTGGTGACACGCTCTAAGAACTACCACGCCACTTACTCGCTCAAGAATGCAGGCTTGACCGTTTTCTTCGTTAGCAACTTGAATATTTTCCTCTGAGATATATGACCATGCGAACTAACGACAAGCCTCGACAGCCCCACCGCTTTTACGCATCAGTATGTCCAAGGCTTCTGGAAAATTCTTTCAAAGC
>CAZLYS010000682.1:0-3265 GCA_964563415.1 uncultured Halomicronema sp. | reverse complement strand
CTAGTCAGCTTGGCTAATGGGCTTATCGAAAAGGGATGTGAGCGATCGCATCCCCTTTTGTTTTGAGTTACTTAAGCAAGGCAGCAAAGTTGGCAATATCAGCGATGCCAGCGTGCTGGGAAAGTGGGTATGGCGATTTATCCAGTCTGGAAGTTGAGGGAACTGGAGCAAGCAGTTCGGGGTATCTATGGCTTGAAGGCGGATGAAGAGGGGGACAACATAGAAGTCTTTCCCTTTAAATTGATTCCAGTTGATTCCAGTTGATCAAGGCGGCTAAAAAACGCCCTCAATCTATCTATGGCAAGTCGCAGTTTGGTTAGGTCACTCCAGATCACTGTAATCAGTATCTGATCGACCTTTCAATTCTGCATTCCGCATTCCGCATTCCGCATTCTGCTACAGCTAGAGTTCCGCGACGGCGCGCTCAATCAGGCGGCGGGCCAGGGTTTGCACGCCCGTATGCTCGTAGTAATTCACCGAGACATCCAAAAACGCGCCTAAGTAGTCGAGTTTGCTTTTGGAACCTTCCATAAAGCCAGCTAGTTTATCGACCAGTCCACTTTGGGTAATGCCTTTGTCGCTGACAAACTTATCCATCCAGCCCTGAGTAGATTCAAAGCTTTCCGTAATAAAGGACAATTTGCCCTTAGAGTCCTTGCCGGGAATCTCCTTCTTAACCCCTTTAAAGGTCTTATTTTTTTCTAGGTCATCCGGTCCCATGTTTTTAATCGCGTTCAGGGCTTTAGAGCTAAAGTCAGCTCCTAGGGGAATGACGCCGTCAAAGGAAACCAGAGCGGCCATACGCATGAGCGACTCACTACTGTAGTCACCCAAAGCTGAGAGAAAATCTCCTAAGCTATCGCCCGGAATACCGTTAATGTGGCAAAAGGCGACGACTTCCGTCACCAACTTCACCGATAAATCAATGGTTTGCGCCTTTTCTGGTTTGGGGGTGATGTTTTTCAGAAAGCCGAGAAATGTATCTTGCCCGATGCGGTTGGCGATCGCGGCTGCCCCCAGCATGCCTGAAGCTGAATCCACCGTTTCATAAAGCCATAGGGCTCGCTGATAACCCTGAGATTTGTCGTTAAACAGGGCGATCGCCCGCTCCCCAATCGCCTGCACCATCGCCGCATCGGTTTCGCCTGTCACCTGTTTGATGGTGTGGTCAAAACCCACCAGATTGTCCCACTGACCTGGCACAAAGGTATCCAAGGTCTTCAGCGCTCGCACGGTCAGACCGCCGGTGGGTAACTTATCAACTTTTTCGTATATTTTGACGCTCATATGGAGCTCTCCTACCTCTGAGATGACTTTAGAAAACTGATTAGTGGAGACTTAGCTGGCAGGTGTCGGGACGAGAAACGGCGATGTCTCTAGGGTCGAGTTTGACTCAGTCGTGGGTGCAATGGTTGCTGGACTGACTGAAGGTGATTGCTCCACAGCATTGCTCTCCTCAGTGACAGCAGTTGGCTCGGTAGCAGCGGTTGATTCTGAGGTGCTTGTCTGCTCCGTAGCAACATTCATTTCTGTGATTGTGCTCTGGTCTGTAGCCGTTATGGGTTCAACGATAGCAGTCGGTTTGGTGACCACGGTTGGTTCGACGGAAACGGCTGACTCTTCTCTCGGAGACTGTTTAGGGGGCGCTTTTTGGGCTTGGACAGCCTGTTTCTTCTGAACTCGACGAAAGGCTCTGGTATTAGCTTCTAGGGCCGAGAGTCCCTCCCAGTCAAACTTTTCGAGCCAGGTTGTGCGATCGGTCGCTGTAAAGGTGTCACTGCGAGAGAGTACCTTGACCTGATAACGCCCGTTGACGAGCACGCCGGTTGTGGTGCTGCCTTGCTCAACAGTGGGGAAGCCAGCGATTGTCTTGGTTGCGTCTTCATATTTCTGGGCCGCTGCAGGTAGGCTGATCGTGTCGTTGATGGTCAGCATGGCCAAGGTTTCACCATTACGTTTGAGCTTGTACTCTGCAAATCCTTTTTTCTCTTGGGAGGGAACAACTTTGAAGTCTCCCTCTGAGACGGGAAAAAACGCATTGAACATGCTGCCTTGCTGAGCACCTTTTTCTACTGCAGCAGGTGCTTTGAAACCAGTCGTATCTTGTTGTGTCTGATCGTATTTAGAGGGGGCAGAGCTACAGGCTGTGACTATCAGCATCGCTACCAGTAACAGCGGCAAGCAGGGTCTAAACCAACGGGAAAACTTCATGGCGTCATCCTTATTCTTGAAAGGTTAGGAATTACAAGTGCGCAGTATGCAGCGGGAAGCTTATCTTGAATTTTCTAAGAGAGGGAGGTAGAGACGGGGAGCAGGCTCACAGAAATTTACAGCGCTAGCTTTTGTCATTTAGCTGTCGAATTTTGAAACAGGCTAGGGCGGTCGTCCCGAGTTGGTGGCGTAAATGCGGCTGATAATGCCGAGTTCTAAAGGCTTCTGAGATTAATTGATGGTGCGCCCTAGAGGTGACAGCTAACTATCCTGATCCTTGAAGCTGTCCGCGATCGCTCCCTCTACCCATAGTGGGGCGATCGCGGACAGCCCAGCCCAGATTTAGAGTCCTAGTGCTGCTTTCAACCGAGCCAAGGTTTGCGCTTCGGCCTCACTAACTTTGGCGCCAGTGCCAAACAGACCGCTACCGGCGGCATGAGCAACGGCATCGCCACAGTCGTAAAAACTGCTTATATTCGGTAATGTCATCAGCTGGGGCTTTATCTTCAAGCATCGCCATGACCTCATTGACCTCGGCGATCGCGGCCTTGATATAAGCACCGGATTTGATATCTTCGGCTTTGGCATCCGGCTTTTCAATCTTGGTGGTTTTGAGCGATTCGCTAGAAAAAGCTGCCTGAATAATGGAGTTGTTGGGATATTTGTGGGCCGCACCCGCGATTGCCTTGGTGATCGCAGTTGCCTCAATCGCAGTGGAAATAATGCCCATGTCAACCAAGGCTACAGCCATTCCTACATTCATCGGGGCCGACACGATCGCTTGGATGTCCTCAGCGGTGTATGTATTCATCAAAATGTCTCTCAAACACAGTTGCTCGCCTTAGTCCGCATACAGACCAAGAACCAGACCCATCATAGAAAACACATCAGTCCTGCGAAATGCCTGACCTGGTTGTAATTCCTTCACTAGTAAGGTGAGATGTCCACAGCCGCTTCTACCATACGGTTGATTGGGTGGTTCAGGGACAAGCCAAGAAATAAAGTACCAGCTAAGAGAGAGCAACCAAGACGTCCCACTTTGGCAAGGTTTCCG
>CAZLYS010000681.1:0-3279 GCA_964563415.1 uncultured Halomicronema sp. | reverse complement strand
TTGCTCATCTTGCAGGAGATCCCAGATCTGAATTTCGCCATTTTCGAGACCGATGGCGAGGCGATCGTTGTCGCGGGGGCGATAGCGGGCTACCCGAATCGCTTTTTCCGCTTGGGCTACTCGCCCTAAACCGGGATTTTTGAGCGGGCGGACAAAACCATTGCGCTGCCACAGTCGGGCGGTCTGGTCGTTAGAGCCGCTGATGAGGGTTTCCCCTAAGCCATCGAATTGCACACTGTTGACGGCAGCACGGTGACCAAACAAGGGACTGCCAGGATTGAGCCACGATAGCAGCCACAGCAGCCACAGCAGCCCTAGACCCCCTAAAATGGCCAACCAGAGGGGAATGACGGGTGTCACCTCCAACTCCAACGTCCGACATTCGGGGACAGTTTTACCGACCCGCTCATCTGACAACCGGGCTTGGGCTTCCAACCGATGGGTGCGAGTGAGGCCAAACCAATGGCGGCGCGATCGCACCGATAAGGTTTTGACTTGGTCCGTTCCCGGTAATAGAGGTGTCTCGGGCGGGGTGACGGCCCACTCCAGCGCCTCGGCGGTCTCACTCTCTAGGGCGATCGCCACCCGAGGATCAAGGTTGCTAGCATTTTCAAAAATGAGTTGATACGTAGCGGGGGTAGGCTCTTGCTTTCTTTGCCAGGGCCACTGACGTGGCAAGAGAGTGCGATTAGGCTCTGGAGGGCGAAAGGCAAGGCGACCAACGGGCAGGATATCTAACCGACCTTCAGCGATCGCGGGGGCACTTCCAGGTACTTCAGCTTGGATGACCAGGGGCAGTGGACGGGCGATCGCCTCGGCCAGTGAGGGCAGCGTTACCAAAAACTCGGTCGTCGTCCACTGCTGCGGCAGCAGGTCGATCGCCTGCTCGACATCTTGAGGAAACCAGGCGGCAGGCAGACCATCACAGCGGATCAAAGCGCCCACGGTCAACTGGGCTAAGTTATAGACCCTAACTGGAATGCGAACGGCGCGGCCGGGACGACTGCGCAGAATTGGGGTTAATAGTTCTAACTTGAGCGGCACTGCCCCCTCGGGTGGGCTCACCTTAAGCCGCAACACTTGCCGTTCTTCAGCTTTGAGTTCGAGCGAAAAGACCCGCACCGTGAGACTCACCCACCCAAAAAAGCCGATGATCGGGGTGTCGGTCAAAGTGATTTGAAAAATGGTGGTATCACCGGGTGGCTTCACGCTGCTGACTTTGGGCGCGAGGGTATACCAATGGGCAGAGGCCAGAGGATCATTGCCCGCCGCTAGAATTTCGAGTTGAAAGCTGGCGAGGCGATTGCTCTGGTTGGTGACCTTGACCTCAAAATAGGCAGACGATACCCCCGGCACGAGCTCTAGGCTGTTGTCTGACAGCTGGGCGACTAATGCTTTGTCGACTGGGGACGGCGGCGACCCTTGGGCATCGCCCAGTTTGTCCCAAACATCCTGCAAAGTTTTGTTCGTCATGAGTTGCCCCTTACCGCTCCATTAACTGTCCGTGCCACCACTGCCGTAGCTGTTGGGCAATCACCTCTGGCCAGGTGGCACCCGCTGCGAGTTGAGGGTTGCTGTCACCAAACCATAGGGGGGCGTCGGCTAAGACATCCTGATAATCGGCGAGCTTTTGCTCGACCGCTTTGATCGCTTGGGGATTTTGGCGTAGTAAGCGGCTAAAGAGCTCGCGATCAAAAGTGTAGAGCACGGTATTTTCTCGCGTGTCGGCAGAGGTGGTGCGGGGGATATCAAGCATGAGGGTCAAGTCGCCAAAGACTTGTCCGGCTTGCAGGGTGCGCAGGGGCACATCTTGGCTCGTTGAGAGCAACTCCACCGACCCTTGGGCGATCGCATAGACTGCAGTGGCCATATCCCCTTCTTGGAAGATCTCCGCCCGAGCGCCGTAAACGACTCGCTGGGCACTGCTCGCTAGCTCCCGCAGGTCACCATCGGGCAAGCTGGTCAGGTATGGTTCACCTCGCAGCAGTTGTTCGACCTCGGCACCACTAATGCGGGTTGAGCGCACTGACTCGGCCCGTTCCTTCAAGGCTCGGTAGTAAGCACTGAGAGAATCGGATGGTGGAAACTGATTGGTGCTGGGGCCGGTCCCGCGCAACCGGGCTGATCGAGCCGTGAGGGCTTGGTAATAGGCAATTTCGAGTTGGCTACCGGCCATGCCAGTCCCGTTGTCACGTAAATCTTCGAGCTGGGCCATGAGACTTTGCTCGCGATCGCCAATCACGGCGGCCATATTTTGAAACACCTCGGCTAACTGCCCCAGTTCGTCTTCCCGCTGAGCCGTTTGGGCGAGGGCCGCACTGTGAAACTCGCCGTTTTCCATCGCTGCAGCAGCATTACTGACAGCCATCATCGGGCGAATAAGAAGGCGATCCGTAATTTGCCACAGCACCACAACACTGCCCCCCAACAACACCAGAATGATCAGTAACAACCGCCGCTGGTTCCGATTTACGGCTGCTAAGAAAACGTCTTCTGGAGTGACGCTGCCAATCGTCCAATCCAGCCGACCCAGAGGGCTAATGGCAATGTAGTAACGTTCTCCCGTGACGGTGTCAAATTGGGAAAACTCGGCCATCTCGGTCAACTCGGTCAGCACGACAGTATTTTCTTGCAGAGCTTGATTGACCGTTTGTAGCAGCGGATTGTCTACCTCGGCTAAAGACAATAACTCGGCCTCGGTCTCACTTTCAAAGGTGTCAGCCAGGACATTGGGATCACTGGCGGCAATCAGGTTGCCTTCCTTATCCAAGATGAACAGTAGCCCCTCAGCCGGCGTGCGAATGCTCGCCAAATATTCCGAAATCCGCCGTAAACCAAAGGAAATGCTGATCACGCCGCGGAGGCGATTGTCATCGGGATCTTGATAAGTGACCGCCGCATCCAAACCGACGACGTTGCCGGTCTTAAAGCGATAAACATCGGTCCATACGCTTTCTCCTGGGGTGGGCCAGGCAGCTGTATAAAAGGGGCGTATCGGAGCATAGTAAAAATCGTCGCGCTGTGACTGATCAACTTGCTGCCAGGCGATCTCGCTTTCATCAAATTCATAGGTCTCGATTTGCCAGTCGGGCTTGCCAGGTATGGTCGCTTCATCCCCCGTGGCCAAGAAGGTGTTGGCCTGAAGTTTGCGGTCTGCTTGTTGAGCCGCCAAGTCCGAGCCGGGCGCGCCTAATTCTCCGAGGGTGCCGTCCCATTGGCGACGATCCAGGTTATACAACCCATCCTCTCGGCGCTGGGCTCCCAAAAAATCGCCGTTGG
>CAZLYS010000680.1:0-3293 GCA_964563415.1 uncultured Halomicronema sp. | reverse complement strand
TTACTCAGCAATTATTAAAAGCTTCAGAGATTTTAGACCATTTGATTCTCGGCAATGGTGACTTTAGTAGCTTGCAGCAAACCACAATCCTATGGCAGGAGGTTTCCTAACAGGAGTATTAACGCCAACTGCCAACAAGGACGTAGGGTGCCCAGTAACGAGGGTTGTTAGGATACTGCTCTAACAAAGCCATCTGTGCTTGGCGTAGCGCTTCGGCGCGGCTAACACCTGGTTGACCGAGCTGAGGATATAGGGCTTCCGTAAACTCCAAACTCGCGGTGTCATCTACACTCCAGAGGGTTGCGATCGCACTCTTAGCTCCCGATCGCACTGCGGCACCGGCAATCCCCAGCACCTCACGACTGCTACCGGTGGCGGTTTTACAGGCACTCAACACCAACATTTCGAGACGACCGGTGTCTTCGGCGTCGATCTGGACAAACAGTTGCCCCAGGGTGTCTAAGTCAACGCGATCGTCCGCTGCCAAGATAAAGGTGCTCTGCCGGTTGCGGCCAAATTCTCCATGAGTGGCCAGGTGCACAACAGCATAGTCCACCTCCTGAAGCTTGCGCTCCAATGCCTTAGCGGTGAAGGCTTCATCTCGTAGCAGGGTAGTGGGTGCTTCGGTAGCCTCAATCGTATCGAGCTCTTTGTTCACATTGGGGAGTGGGCCATAGGTATCAGCTTCACTTGGGGGTGGGTCAGTGAGGCTGGCCGCTAAAATCTGGAGGTTGTCCTGGAATGGCAGCGGTTGCGGGTCGCGCACCTCTAACCCCAAAACCAGTGAAACAGCGTACTTTTCGGCTAGCCAGCTTTCCCCATCGTGTAGCGCCGCCATCGGCAGGAGCCGGAGCTTGCCATCCAACACAAAAATCAGGGTTTTGATGTTGGCGGGGCTGACTAAGCCTGCATCCACCGCCGGTTTGAGCAGCCAGTCATAGACTTGACGACTAGATTGAAACGTATTCGCACCTGTAACTAACGCTGTGCGGAACTGGGTGAACGTCTCATCCAGCATTTGGCGAGATGCCGGGGCCGAATAATGCACGAGGTCTGACTGCTGTGGCACCTTTAGGATGACTTCCAGGCGATCGCCCAGCACAGCGGTGTACAGGACGGCGGCAGTGGTATCTGTTTGATCGACGGCTTCGTCAATGCTCACGCGATCGCGCCCCACTTCAGTGCAGGGTGCTTGGAAAAAGTCGTCCAGCTCAGCGACTTGTAGGGCTTCAATCACGTCTCGAGCTTGACGCAGATAGGTTTGATTTTGAATGATGTCAGCGTTGAGGCCAGCACTGGCCTGCAGCTCCGGCACTGCTTTCAAGAGTAGGGATGCCAGTTCCCGGTAAATCGGCTCGATGGTATCGCGAAATGAGAACCTTACATCGGGATTGGTGGTCACCAGGTTATTGCGGATGGTATCCAGCGTGTTGAACGCCTCGGTATAGGCCTGGATAGCTTTATCCGTTTGTCCTTGGGCTTTATAGCTACGGCCCAATTGCCAATACCAGCGATAGTTCAGATCATCGGCCTGAATGGGTTTAGCCAGGGCGAGTGCTTGCTGCGTGAGAGAAATCGTGTCGCTATGTTGGCCCGTCTGTTCGTACAAATGCGCCAGGGTGCCCAGTACCAAAGATTCGGCGCGGGCATCGCCGAGGATTTCCGCTTGGGTTTGGGCAGTGGCTAACAATGAACCAATTTCGCGCCAACTGGGTTCAACGATGCCCCGCTCTGTATTCACGGTGATAAGATTTTCTGCCAATCCCACGTACCCGTAAATCGCTGTCCTGCCGGGAGGTAGATCGGCCAAGCGATCGCGGACGGTGGGATAAAAGCGAATGGCGGTTTCCCATTGGGCCACAATGGGATTGGTGAGCAACTGCATCACGTTTAAGCGAGCTTGGATGCCCAGGGTGTCATCATCCAAACTGGCGGCTTCTTGGTAGTAGGCCAAAGCTTGTTGGGCATGGCCCAAGGCGGCGGCACTGCTAATTTGCTCAAACGCGACTTTGAAGCGTCCTTGTTCCAAGTTGCCCAGGCTGAGGGTAGTGGAAGCGACAAGGGGGGGATCATCGAGGGATTGAGCGATCGCTAAACTCGCTTGCAAGGCAGTCTCGGAATCATCGAGCTCACCAATGGCCCGCAGGCTATCGCCTAACTTGCGCAGAATTTTGGCCTTGAGGACATTATCGGGCTGCTCATCCACATCTGCTTGTAGATCGCGCAGGGTACGAAATACCTGTTGATAAAGTCCCTGGGACTGCTGGGCTTGAGCCTGGTGTAACCGACTGAGGGCTTGCCGCTCAAAATCACCGAGTTGGATGTAGAGGTCGGTGGATTGCTGCCAGGTATCGATCGCCGCCAGAAAGTCACCGCGGGAAAATTGCAGCTTGCCTGCGACATCGAGTAATTGGGCCTGCACACCGGACAAGATTTCTCGCCCGGACAAGTCGGCTTTAGCCTGCTGCAGGGCCGTTTCTGCAGCATCCCAGTTCCCTAATTGTTGATAAGCGAGGGAGAGATTGCTACCCGCGATCGCCGCTTGCAAAGCATTGCCTTGGGCGGTATACCCCTGTTGAGCTTGCTGCAATAAGTCCACGGCCTGTTGATATTGCCCCTGCTGATAGGCCGTTTTGGCCTGGGCGTCTAAGTTGGATGCCGCCTGGGCAATGACAATGGGAGCTGACGTTGATGAAGCGGGGAGTTGAGCGATCGCCGGTTGCCCCAGTAAACAGAGCAAGAGGGTCGCAATTCCCAGACACCAATAGCGAAATGAGGTTTGTTTAGCCATGGTTGGACGATCTTAAAAATCAGGGGCAAGGAACAAACAGGGGCAATGGGCACGACTAGAAACCGGAAATCTCGTAGTTGAGCGACATGCTTCCCTTAAATCGGGCAGGATCCCCCCTGCCCCCCTTAACAAGGGGGGTGGCAACAGCCGGGGGGATCGAAAGTACCTTCAACATTGCCACCAGTCGATAAACGGCCACTTAAAAGAAAGAAAATCCGAGACTAAAGTACAGTCCCTGTTCTTGCAGAGAGGTGCCATCACCATCGTCATTGATTAACGGAATCCCCCAGTCCAGGCGAAACGCCGCCTGGTTTTCGAGGCGCACCAGCAGTCCAGTGCCGATGCCCAGCAGAGTATTGTCATCGGGATCCGGGCCGCGACTATTCCAGCCGTAGCCGCCATCGAGGAAGGGCGTGAGCTGCACGATGGTATCGCTATCTTCAGCTCGCCAGACGGGAATGCGCGCTTCTACTGAGAGGTTCATACCGTTGTCTGCCAGCAG
>CAZLYS010000679.1:0-3294 GCA_964563415.1 uncultured Halomicronema sp. | reverse complement strand
TCGATCACGAGCAGGCGCGGGTTCAGGGACAGCGCGCGCGCGAACATCAGGCGCTTCTGCTGGCCGTGGGTCAGGGGCGAACCGGTCGAGCGGATCTGCGTGTGCAGTCCGTCCGGCAGGCCGCGGAGTTCGTCGAGCAGCCCGACGGACTCCAGGACCTCTCGCGACTCGGAGTCGGAGGCCCCCGGACGCCAGACGGTCACGTTCTCGAGGATCGAGCCGCGGAGCAGCTCGACGTCGCGCACGAGCACGACCTGCGTACGCGCTGAATCGAGGTCGAGTTCACGAAGATCGATCCCGTCGATCTCGACACGACCGGCCGTCGGTGTCAACGAGCCGAACACGAGGTCGCCCAGCGTCGACTTGCCGGTGCCGTGTGCGCCGTAGACCGCGACCAGGGCGTTGGCTTCGATGCTCAGACCGAACTCGTCGAAGACCATGCCCCCGGTCTCGTAGCGCGCACCGACGTTGCGCAGTTCGACGCTCGCACCCCGGTCGAGCCAGGGCATCTCGGAGCCACCGTGACGCTCCTTCTCGGTGTCGATCAGTTCCGCGAGCTTGTAGGAACTCGCACAGAGATCGTAGACGTCCTCGAGCTTGCGACCGAACTTGCCGAACGAGTCGAGCGCGAGCGCGACGATCAGCTCCGCGGCGACCAGCTGACCGAGCGTCAACTGCTCCTCGAGCACGAGCCAACCACCGAGGGTCAGCAGTCCGACGCCCGCGACGGTCTGCAGCGTGAAGGCTCCGACCACCTGACGGAATGCGATCCGGAAGTGCTGCTTCCGTACCGTGATCCAATCGGCCGCGAGCGAATCGAGTCGTTCGAGACTGACACGGTGACGCTCGACCGCTGCGTCCAGCGACACGTGCTCGTTGTCGTCCTGGTAGACGGACAGCAGGCCCTGGAGATCGGGCGTGCTCTGACGAAGCACGCCGCCGGGGCGAAGCACACGGTGGCACTCCGCGAGGAAGACGGCTCCCTGTTCGAGGGACAGGTGCTCGAAGAACTGCTCCGTGAAGACGAAGTCGAGACTGCCTGAGGGAATCGGCATCCGCTTGCCGGCATCGAGGTAGATGTCACCTCGGATCAGGTCACCGTTCGCCCAGCCCGGTTCCCGGATCACGTGCCGTCCGCCGCCGACCTGAAGCGCTCTCGGCGCGTCCGACGCTTCGGTGAGCCAGGCCTGCACGCGTCGCGTGCGGACGAAATGCCCGCGCGTCGACCAGTGCCAGAGCTGCCGAACGCGGCCGCGAGCGAAGGAGTCGCTCAGCCCGATCACCGCTGCGCGCAGCGGGGCGATCCGCTTGAGACGTTCTCTCATGCCTGTAGGAAGCGTCACCGTAGGGGTCCGTTCTTTGCTTCTCCCCGCATGCGCGCCCGAAACGGGCCGCGTCCGCGAGGAGCGGTCATCAGCACCCTTTCGAAGGCGCGTGCCAGTGGAGACTGTAGGACGCTCGCGCATAGCGATAGCCCTGTGACAGGTAGAGGCCCGTCGCCGCCACGTTCGTCGCCTGCGTGGTCACCTGAAGCGTTTCGGTCTCCGCTTCGTCGATGCTCGAGTGATATCCCGCGACCAGCGCTCGCCCCACACCGGTCCCCAACGCCGCCTCGTCCACCGCCATGAGGTCGAGCACGCTGACCGCCCCCTTGCGCTTGCCAAGGATGAAGCCGACGACGTCTCCAGCATCCGAGACGGCCACCTGGAGCCTTCCCCAGCCTTCGTGGAACCCGTTGTGCACCCACTGAGCGCGCGACTCGTCGGCGAGCGACTTCGGAATCTTCCCGTCGCGGTGCGTGAACCGCGATCCCGCGATCCGAACCGCTGCCTCACAGTCTGCGTCCGTCGCATGGCGCACCGTCAGCTTCGGCTCCGGGATGGTCAATCCGCTTCGGGGCTGGCTCAACACCAGCGCCGTCTCGATGAGCTCGAAGCCGAGCGCGCAGAGCGCCGCGACGCGTGCCTCCTCACCGACATCGACCTTGGCCACGAGAAACTCGTAGTCCCCGACGTCGCCGTCGAAGTCCGCGACCTCCACGACGTTTCCCGCCCTGCATCCGAAGAGCTCGGACTCCCAGGGTGCGTGCCGGATCTGATCAGCACTCGACACCATTCAACCTCCCGCCGCGCTGAGACGATGTCTCCTGCGCCGCGCCATCAGCACCTGACGCCCGAGCGGGCTGAGCACCCCGAAGACCGCTGGATTGGCTGCCGCCAGGCGAAGCAGCGCGGCAGAGCGAACGACCAGACCCGCCTCCTCGATCCGTTCGAGCGCGAACAGGAGGGAATCACGGTCCCCGGAGCACAACGCGGAAACGGCGATCTGACGCAGCTCGTTTCCGTAGGTCTCCGGCAGCTGCGCGATATCCGACTCGATCGATTGGAGCTTGATGCGCCGTGAGTCGACGTCCTTCTGGAAGTCGACGACGGAGTTCATGGACGTGATCGAGTTCGAATGGACGAGATAGTTCAGCAACAGCGATGGCGCGCACGCGAGCTGATGGTCGCGAGCGATCCTTCGGAACAGCTCCTGACACGCACCACGCGGCATGTCTTCCCTGAACAGACCGACCTCGTCCAGAACCGCTCTCGGTATCAGGACGGCCGAGGGAGGGCCGAAGATCTCGCCGCTCTGCCCCAGCGACTCCCAGTAGACGGAGCCTTCGCGCTCCGGCACCCAACGACTCGCTTCCTCGCCGCTGGACGAATCGATCCGTCGCACGCCACAGGTCACCAGGCCGACGCCGGGGGTCAGCAGGCCGTACTGGACCTCGAGCTTCTCCGGCTCCCACCAATCGTCGTCGTCGAGGAAGGTGAGCAAGCGGCCGCGCGCGTGCTCGATGCCGAAGTTCAGGGTCCGGCCCCCGAGCACGAGCGGCTCCGGCGTCTCGAGGTAGCGGACCCGGTCGTCCTGGTCTGCGAGCGCGGCGACGACGTCGCGCGTCTCGTCGCCGCTGCAGTCGTCGACGATCAGGAGCTCGAGATCGGTGAACGTCTGCGCCAGAACGCTGCGCGCCGCGCGCTGCATCAGCTCCGTACGCCGGTGCGTCCGGAGCACGACGCTGATCTGGGGCACCGCTTCAGCCATCCGCCGAGCCTGCGAGGTCGACGATCGAACGATGCAGGACGTCGACGACCGCATCGATGTCCGCGCTGGTCATGTCCGGATACATGGGCAGCGTCGCGATCCGGGCCGTGATCTCGTTCGTGTGCGGCAGGCTGTCCGGGTCGACCTGATCTGCGTAGGCCGGCTGCTGGTGGACCGCCGGGTAGAAGTGGACGGAGGCGCCCA
>CAZLYS010000678.1:0-3304 GCA_964563415.1 uncultured Halomicronema sp. | reverse complement strand
GCGCGATCTGTGAGGATGTGACCCACCCTACGAGGAGTTTATTTTCAGAGCAATTCTTCGAATTAGGGCTACAGATGCTAGAAACCCGCATTCCGCATGCTTCCTCCTGAACCTTCATGATTTCCCCACACCAAAGTCTTACAGTAAAAGCGGAGGATTGGTAGAACCGTAAAAGTAGCTCTACGCTCTTATCTCACTCCACCCTCCTGGAGGGATCATGAGTCGTGATCCGGTTCGGGACTATTTGAAGATTATTGGCAAAACTCCCCTACTAACCAAAGCAGAAGAGCAAGCATTGGGTGCCCACATCCAGACGATGCAGGCGCTGCTAGATATTCCTGAAGACAGTCGTACCCTCGAACAACAGCACCTGATCCGCCGCGGCCAGCGCGCTAAACGCCAGATGATCCAGGCGAACCTACGGCTGGTGGTGAACATTGCCAAGCACTATACCAAGCGCGGGGTAGAGATGCTGGATCTGATTCAAGAGGGCAGTTTAGGGCTCGCCAGGGCTGCTGAAAAGTTCGATCCGACCAAGGGCTACAAATTCTCGACCTATGCTTACTGGTGGATTCGGCAAGCCATGACGCGGGCGATCGCCGTGCAGTCGCGCACGATTCGTTTGCCCATTCACATCACTGAAAAATTGAATCGTCTCAAGAAAGTTCAGCGACAGTTGAGCCAGCAGCTCGGTCGGCCACCCACCCGCAAAGAATTAGCCGAGGCCATGGCGATGACCTTAGAGAAGTTTGACGAATTGCTAATTCAGTCGCGGCGAACGACATCCCTTGACCAAAGGGTTGGTGAAGACGAAAAGACATCGCTCTCTGCATTGATTCCTGACCACTCACCCGGGCCAGATGCAGTGGTTGAGTTAGCTTTGATGCACGATCAGATTGAGGCATGGGTCAGTCGTTTGAGTGGGCCAGAGCAGGTTGTGATTAAAGAAAGGTACGGACTAGAGGATGGCTGTCCCAAATCCTTGAGTACCATCGGCAAACTGCTGGGCAGGAGTCGAGAGCGGGTACGCCAAATTGAGCAGTCGGGCTTCCGGAAGCTGAGGGCAGCCATCATCAAGGAAAAACAAAAGTCTGACGCTCGGGATACCGGTGGCCAAACTCACCATATCTGTCCGTCACCAGGCCACCAACACTCGGCAAACGAGAAGGGGCACATGCCCCTCGCGGATCACTTGTCATTCACGACTTCAGCGTCAATGACATCATCAGCGCTGCCCCCAGGGCCAGATGCTGAAGATCCAGTTGACGGGCCAGCACCCGCTTGGGCATAGACGGCACTACCGACTTGCATCAGGGCCTGTTGTAACTCATCAGTGAGCGACTTGATGCGATCGTACTGCTCCTGATTAATCGCCTCGCGCAAATCCTTCACCAATCCTTCCACCCGACTTCTGTCAGCTACTGGGACTTTGTCCCCCAGATCTTTGAGCTGCTTCTCGGCTTGATAAGCCAAAGAGTCAGCCATATTCTTGGCATCGACTTGTTCACGGCGTTGTTTGTCCTCAGTCGCATAGGATTCCGCTTCTTTAACCATGCGGTCCACATCTCCCTTATCCAGAGTGGATGAGCCCGTGATGCTGATCGACTGCTGTTTCCCAGTGGCTTTATCCTGAGCTGAAACCGATAGGATACCGTTAGCGTCAATATCAAAGGTTACCTCAACTTGCGGGATGCCTCGGGGTGCTGGCGGCAGGCCATCCAGGCGGAACATTCCTAGACTCTTGTTGTTGGACGCCATTTCGCGTTCACCCTGCAGGACGTGGATTTCAACACTGGTTTGTCCATCGGCTGCCGTCGAGAAAATTTCCGATTTCTTCGCCGGAATCGTCGTGTTGCGGGGAATCAGTTTGGTCATGACGCCGCCCAGGGTTTCCACACCCAAAGATAGCGGTGTCACATCCAGCAACAGGATATCGGTGACTTCACCTCCCAGGACACCGGCCTGAATTGCCGCTCCTACCGCGACCACCTCATCCGGGTTCACTTCTTGGCAGGGCTCTTTGCCGGTCATCTGTCGCACCAAGGCCTGCACAGCCGGTATGCGGGTAGACCCTCCCACCAAAACCACTTCGTCGATATCAGCCGTGCTGAGTTTGGCGTCTCTGAGTGCGGCTTCTACAGGGCCACGGCAGCGATCCAGTAAATCGGCACACATCTGCTCGAATTGCGATCGCGTTAGGGTCTTGGTCAGGTGTTTAGGTCCGGCCTGAGTCGCTGTGATAAACGGCAAGTTGATGTCTGTTTGGGTGGCACTCGACAGTTCGACTTTGGCTTTCTCGGCTGCTTCGGTCAGTCGCTGCAGGGCTTGCTTATCCTGACGCAGATCAATCCCCTCTTCGCGCTTAAAGTCATCCGCTAGCCAGTCAACCAGCTTCTTGTCAAAGTCGTCGCCGCCCAGATGCGTGTCCCCACTGGTCGATTGCACTTCTACTACACCCTCGCCCACATCCAGAATGGAGACATCAAAGGTGCCGCCACCTAGGTCAAACACCAAAATCGTTTCATTTGTCTTCTTATCAAGCCCGTAGGCTAGAGACGCTGCGGTCGGTTCATTGATGATACGGAGCACTTCTAGACCGGCAATTTTCCCCGCGTCTTTGGTTGACTGCCGCTGTGAATCATTGAAATAGGCCGGCACTGTAATCACGGCTTGGGTGATCTTCTCACCCAGATATTGACCGGCATCGTCTGCCAACTTGCGCAGAATTTGAGCGGAGACTTCCTCTGGCGCGAACTGCTTCCTGGCGATAGGGCAATCCAGTTTGACGTTCCCCGTGCTGTCGCGCAGCACCTTGTAAGACACTTCGGTCGCTTCGTGGGTAATTTCGTTGTACTTGCGCCCGACAAACCGTTTCACCGAGTAGAAGGTATTTTCTGGGTTGATGACTGCTTGGCGTTTGGCAATCTGCCCCACAAGATGCTCGCCAGTTTTGGGATAAGCCACCACGGACGGTGTGGTTCGTCCGCCTTCGGCATTCGCAATCACGGTAGGCTGTCCCCCCTCCATGGCTGCCACACAAGAGTTGGTCGTGCCTAGGTCAATACCGACAATCTTGGCCATGATGAACTTACCCTCCTAAGGGTTGAGCTAGAGGTAGGGAATAGGGAACAGGGAATAGGCAATAGGGAACAGGGAATAGGGAACAGGGAATAGGGAACAGGGAATAGGGAACAGGGAATAGAGTTTTGAGTTCTCAGTTCAATTTAAAATTCAAAATTCAAAATTCAAAACTCAAAACTTCCCATCCCCCCATGCCCCATCCCCCTACTACCCCATCACTCCT
>CAZLYS010000677.1:0-3316 GCA_964563415.1 uncultured Halomicronema sp. | reverse complement strand
AGCTGGAATTTAGAGCATTGATATTACTCAGCAGCAACTGCCAACGAGAACCTAGGATGTACAGTCGCGGAGATTATTGGGCTACTGTTTCAGCAAGGAGAATTGAGCCTGCGGCAGAGCATCGGTGTGGCTAACCTCAGGTCCCCTCAACTGGGAGATCCTAAGACTTCTGTAAACGCCACACTCACGGTCTGATCCACGACCCAAAATGCCGTGATCGCGCTCTTGATATCCGCTCACACAACAGCAAGGTGATATCGAACTACGCCTGTTCAAGGAACGGATTTCTGGTGGCTATGCGCCAATGAAAGGCGTTTTACTGGATTGGGCGAATCGAAGAATCATGTCTTTTTGAACTCATTGCTCAATCCACCTTAGACAATAGAAGAAGAGGAGCGGTCTGCTCTGTTTGCTGCGGTGATCTCACCAAGCTTATCCACAATTGCCGCAAGCTTTGCCTAGCTTCAGATCGCCTCCATCGCGAAGGGGGGTGAAATCATGATCACCGAAACAATGCTTTTGCATCCAGCTGTTTATCTTGCCGTGAAGGCGCTGACACTACTGTTAGTCGCGTCTGTGTACTGGTTTGTGGCAACTCATTATTCTGGTCGTCATCAGCCAGAACAATGAGTCCGCGATCGCACTCATTCAACCACGCTTCAGTTAAAAGTCTGCAAACGCATCGCCAATGTTTTCAATTAGCCTGCATGCTTGATGGGATATGCAGGCTAATGCAGCGCTCGCGGAGCCTCGACACCAGCGACATGGCCCAAAATTAGGCCCACACTAAACGCTGAGATTAGCCTCCGAAATCCTTCCAGAGTTCGCCTTCGTGGGGAATGACGTTTTGCTGGACATCGTCATTCAAGGTTGCCGTGCTAGTTGACATGAGCGATACTCGCACAACGGTATACCCAGCAATGAAAGTAACGCCAGCAGCCATCAAGCCTGCAACCCAGCGATCTCCAACAGACAGGCTAGATGCATTAGATCGATACATAAAACACCTCTTATAAAAATCGATGTGATTTATGATGTCAGTTATTTGGTAGCAAAGGCTACTTTTTGAGGTTTTCTTATCTTTGTTGTGTCTTATTGCAAAGAAACATCTTTGCCTGCAACAACTTGATGCACTTGCTCGGTTAGATCGAGGGGTAGACCGGCGCGATGCGTGATAATGCCATGGGCAACCCCAGCAAGCAGGCCGACAAAGGCTGGCATAATCAAAAAACTGAGAGATTTCATGTATCTAGTATCTGGGATTGCTGCTAACGCTTCGTCCAGCATTCCTAGAAAGCTCTCACGAAAAAGTAGCAAAAATTACGATTTGTGTAAGCTTTATGCTTGCTCTGCATGGAGTCGATGTATAAAGCGAATTCTGCCTATCCACCAATGGTCATTTTGACCGGGCAAGGCATGAACTGTTGAGGGCGATCGCGATATTCACTGCTCCAAGTTGCAAATCGTCTCTAATGCTTCGGTAAGTCGTATGTGCAGGTTAAGCCCTGATTTCATACCTAGCATCATGTGAGATAGACTCTCCACCTTAGTTAGGTTAAGTGGTTTAGCACTACACAGGCGTTGGTGTACCAGAAAAGTTCCGAAAATTAGGCTTAATTTTAGCTTAACCATCTCAAAAGCTTGTCTTTGAGTTTCGTGGTGTTGTTTTTAATCTTGAACCCTTAAGTTACACGGTGGTTTTGAGTTTTGATGACTCCACGGAGTGTGCTGTATGTTCGCAAATAAGTTTAAGTTTGCTGGTGTTATTGCACTGGCTGCAACTGCTGGGCTGGCAACTGCCACCTCTTCACAGGCGCAACTGGATAGTTTGATCCAAATTGACGGTTCCAGTACTGTCTTTCCCGTTTCTGAAGCAATGGCTGAAGAGTTTATGGCTGAGAATCCTGGTGCCCAGGTTGTAGTGGGTGTGTCGGGAACTGGCGGCGGTTTTCGCAAGTTTTGCTCGGGGGAGACGGATATTTCTAATGCCTCTCGTCCCGTTAAAGATGAAGAGTTAGAAGCCTGTGCTGAGAACGGCATTGTGCCGATCGAATTGCGAGTCGGGACTGACGCTCTGACCGTTGTTACCTCAGTTGAGAACGACTTCATCGACGACATCACGAGTGAAGAGTTAGCGGCTATCTGGGGACCTGAAGCTGATGGCACTATCACCCGCTGGAGTCAGGTTAACTCAGCTTGGCCGAATGCCCCGATCGGCCTGTTTGGACCTGGTACAGACTCCGGCACCTTTGATTTCTTTACGGATGAAATCAATGGTGAGGAAGGCGCTAGCCGGGCTGACTATACTGCCAGTGAAGATGACAACATCATCGTGCTGGGCGTCTCTCGTGACCCCAATGCGATGGGCTACTTCGGATTGGCTTATTTCCTGGAAAATCAGGACACCCTAAAAGCATTAAGCGTTGATGGTGTTGAGCCGACTCCTGAAAATGCTAAGAGCGGTGACTATTCCCTCGCTCGTCCTCTGTTTATCTATGTTAGCCCCGCCTCTCTAGATAAGCCTGAGGTGCGTGCATTCGTCGAATTCTATCTAGAGACAGCTCGTGACACTGACCTCATCACCGAGGTGGGCTATGTGCCGATGCCTGAAGATGTGTACGACGAGATCTTGGGTAGCCTCTAAAATCTGACGGTTGTAGCACTGTTTTGCTTACCCTGATGCCCCCCCAGGATGAATTTGTTCGTCCTGGGGGTTGTTATGCCCAGCTTTGAGATGAGAGATCGGTGTTTCTGAGCGTTCTTAGCTCTATGAAGGCATCACTTTTGTGGTTTAAGGGGCGATCGCTCACCTAGCGATAAGCCTGATGCTCAAATTCATTCACCACATCCGGTTTTGCAGCCTTTTTCTAGGGTGTTGGAAGCAAATGGCCGCAAAGGACTTGACTATGCACTGCCGGTTATCAGAACGACACCTTCTTCAATCGCTAGAGATACAGCTTTCATGAAATCGTCAGTTTTGGTTTCGTTCATACTCCCTATCCATCGTTCGCATTTGAGTTCCTTGATCTAGAGGCATGGTCGATCTGGAAACGCTAGAGAAACGAGAGACCCCTGAAAAACCTCCTCAGACTAAATCTGGTGGTCAAAAATGGCGTTGGCAATGGTTGATTGCTCCTTTGATGGGCTTATCGATTTTCTTTCACATTGCTCTGTTGTTTGTACCGCTGCCAGCACCCGCACCGCCTGAAGAAGAGGATACTGAAGCAGAGGTTGCTGAAGAGGAAGACGCCCCGATTGATATTTTGGCGCTGTCTGACATTGCTGCACCAGAGCCGTTGCCTGAGCCTCCTCAAGA
>CAZLYS010000676.1:0-3327 GCA_964563415.1 uncultured Halomicronema sp. | reverse complement strand
TTGAATCGTGGTGAGCTTGGGCAGGTCGGCTTCTTCAGTGGTTTGGGCGATCGCGATTTCGGCCGCCACTCGTCCCGGTACGGCATCGCGCTCTTGTTGCACTTCGAGCAAAATGTCTTCGATACCGGCCAGGCAGGAACCGCAGCCGCCACCGGCTTTCACGTAGTTGGTCACCTGCTCAACATCCGTGAGGTCGTTTTCAATGATTACCCGACGAATCTTGGGTTCGGTGATGCCATAGCATTGGCAAATCAGCGTCCCTTCGTCATCCTCATGGTGCTCGACTTCGATGCCGCGATACTTATAGATGGCGGCTTCCAGTGCCTCTTGCCCCATCACCGAGCAGTGCATCTTGGCTTCGGGCAGGCCCCCCAGGTAGTCAGCAATGTCCTGGTTGGAAAGATTCAACGCTTGATCCAGGGTTTTGCCTTTGATGATTTCCGTCAGGGCGGAGGAAGAGGCGATCGCGCTCGTGCAGCCAAAGGTTTGAAAGCGCGCATCTAAAATTTCGTCAGCAGTCACCTGAATTTTTAGGTGTAGTCTGAGGGCATCACCGCAGGCAATGCTGCCCACTTCGCCATAGACCACCGCCACATCGGGCTGATTCGGATCTTCAATGGCCCCTTGGTTAATGGGGTTGTAGAACAAGTCAAGTACTTTTTCGGAATAGTCCCACATAGCGGTTTCTGGGGGTGAGGGTGGACAAAGGGAGTGCGAAAGGGATGGGCAGGGGCGAGGCATTTTCGATGCAGCATTCGGAAAGTTAACGAAGCGTCATTCCGAAAATGCCTCGCCCGTACGGCGGGTTAGGTGGCGACGGCAACGTCACGTTCTTGCAACCATTCGGCCTGGTCATTGTTGAATGGGGAAAGCTCTCGTAGGCGCTTCACAATGCCCGGCATGACGCCAAGAACGTGCTGGATTTCAGCTTCGGTCGTGAATCGAGAAAGACTAAAACGAATGGAGCCGTGCAGGATGGTGTAGGGCAGCCCCATTGCCGTCAACACATGGGAAGGATCGAGTGACCCGGAAGTACAAGCGGACCCAGAAGACGCACAAATGCCTTCGCGGTTGAGCATGTACAAGATCGCTTCCCCTTCGATGTACTTGAAGCCGATGTTGGTGGTGTTGGGCAAACGGGGAGAGCCCCCACCGTTGACTTGACAATCGGGGATGAGGTCGAGCAGTTCCCGCTCTAAGCAATCCCTTAACCAAGCTTCCTTCGGGGCATTTGCGAGATCTTTTTGCGCGATTTCAGCGGCTTTGCCAAGGGCGATAATGCCAGGAACGTTATGCGTCCCCGCGCGGCGTCCTCGCTCTTGATGCCCCCCTAAGAGGAAGGGACGGAACCGGAACCCTTTGCGGACGTATAGGGCACCCACACCTTTGGGCGCGTGAAGTTTGTGACCAGACAGGGTGAGTAAATCGATGGTGCTAGTGCTGAGATCGATGGGCACTTTGCCCACTGCCTGCACTGCATCCACATGGAATGTGGCACCGTATTCTTTCGCGATCGCCCCCACTTCTTCCACCGGGAAAATCACCCCGGTTTCGTTGTTGGCGTACATCATGGTGACCAGGGCTGTGCCACCGGTGATGGCGGCTTCCAGCTCCATCAGGTCAATCTGACCCCGGCTGTCCACCGACAAGTAGGTGACGGTGTAGCCTTTCTTCTCCAGGTGCTTGCACACATTGAGAATGGCCGGGTGCTCCACTGCGGTGGTGATAATGTGGCGTTTCTCAGGTTGAGCCGCTAAAGCCGCATGAATCGCAGTGTTATTGCCTTCACTGCCGCAGCTATTGAAGATGATTTCGGTATCTTCGGCACCGAGCAAAGCCGCTACCTGCTCTCGGGCTTCTTGGACGGCTGCCCCGACCTGCCCCCCAAAGGTATGCATCGACGACGGATTGCCGTAAAACTCGGTCAAATAAGGCAACATAGCCTGTAGTACTTCGGGGTCAATTTGGGTTGTGGCATTGTTGTCTAAATAAACGACCATCTCATCGTCTCCGTGGTAGGGAAAAAGGGGGGAGCGGGGTAATCGAACAGACAGCGGTTTTAATAACTGGTTTGAGTTTGCAGCCGCTGGACGGACTGGGCGTAGGTGTTGAACCAGTTGCGCCAGTAAGGGGATGGGGTCGAGGTCTGTAAACGCCCGACCATGCGGGTGTACTTGGCAAACCACGACTCCCAATAGTCGGGTGAGGTCTCTGAGGTCGAGCAGAGGGGAACCGCGATCGCACTAGCCGTCAGTGGTACACAGCCTTCGTTGGTGGGGCACACCGCCCAGCACTGGGGCACTCCGTGGGAGCCTTCACACTGGTTGCAGCGATCGCCCTCAATCCAAAAGGTGGTGCCGTCGGTCGCGATCGCCTCAGTGGGGCAAGCAGAGAGGCAGCGCTGACAACTAATGCATTTGCTAGTAATGGCGTATGTCATGGCTGGATTCCTCATATGGGGAGTGGGGAAGGGTAGAGGGGCGGAAGAGTGGTTGGGTGAAAGGGTGACTGGGTAGCTGAGTGGTTGGATAGCCAGATCGGCAATGTGTTTAGACGACCCTCACACCCTGCCACCCTCATACCCACTACCGCCTAGTTGTCCAAAACGTGCTCGTCGTAGAACTCTCGGGCGACGTTTTCAATCACGTCGTAGGCTTCAATCACGGTGAGTCCAGCTTTCTGGAGTTCCTTCTGCGGACAAGAGCCAACCTTAGAGACCAGAATGGCCCGGCAGTCAGCAATGGTGTTGATGATGCCTCCAAGGGCTGCTTCTTCGCCGTACCCGCCCTGGCAGTAGTCGGCAATCTTGCGATGACCCACGAACTTGGCTTCCACCGCATCCACTTCGTAAATCATGAACTCCTTGGCATGACCGAAGTGTTGGTTCACTAAGCCGCCACCTTTAGTCGCCACCGCCACCAGCACCTTCTTGCTGTTCTCTTTAGCGGCTTTGGCAGCCTTGGAGGCGGCTTTCTTCTCCGCGATCGCCTCACGCTTTTGCTCAATGGTTTGATGCACCGCTTGCCGCGTGGTCAGACTGTAGTCCGACGACATTTCCATGAACTTCTCTTTGGTGAATTCCTGACTGCGGTCTTCACCCAACAGGCCGACGGCATCGGCGCGACACTGACGACAGTGGCGCATCATCTTCATATTGCCGGAGCACTTGTCTTGAACGGTCTTGAGCTCTTTGGGGTTAGGGCCACGTTGACCGTTTAGACCAAAGTAGGTGCCGTGCTCTGGGGCCGAGATGAGTGGCATAATGTTATGTAAGAACGCCCCCCGCTCGCGAATCGCGGCATTCACCTCTGGCAAGTGTTCGTCATT
>CAZLYS010000675.1:238-3328 GCA_964563415.1 uncultured Halomicronema sp. | reverse complement strand
AAGCAAACTCATCTGAGACTTTACCCAAGCTGCTCAGTGACTTCAAACTTTTTGATAGAGACTCAGAGCGTAGAAATCTGAACCTAAACTGACTTGTTTACAATTTTTGGAAGAATTTCCGATATCAGTCTACTTGTCCAGTAAAGTTGCGATTGGGTTGATGCAAAGCCGTGCAGTAGCTGACTTTCGGCTAGATCTGGATGATCGCGATGCCCATTTTTTTGAAACTCTACTTCTGAAGCAAGACTATGTTCAGGGCTCAAGCAGCGTCATTATCAATTTTGGGATTCGGCCTGGCAGCGATCGCTCCACTATCTGCGATCGCCCAAGAAGCAGACAGCAGAATTTGGGTGCCGGACGCTCACGTTGCCTGCGATCGTGAACAAGAAGCCTGCTTTGACACCTACGGTCTGAGCCTTGGTTACACGCAAATTTATTTTGGTGATGAGGCTGAAGCCGCTTGGCTAGCAAAGCTAAATAATGACGAATATCCTGACTTGGTACTGTCTCTCGACAATGGCGCTGTCGATTGCAATTTGCAACTGCAACTTTGCACGGACTCTCAAGGTGTCAGCATTGGCTTGACGGAGGTCTACTTCGGTGCGGCAGCGGCTCAAGCTCTGACCGATCGGCTAGGGGATGAGCAGATCTTTGTGCCTGAATCTCATATCGCCTGCGATTTAGATCAAAGCATCTGCTTCGATAGCTACGGTCCCAGCATGGGTTATACGCAGATCTATTTGGGAGATGCCGCTGCCAATGCTTGGGTTGAGAAAATCAATCAAGGCGAAGAACCTGCAACTATTATTTCTCCGGAGCCAGGAATTAATTGCGATTTAGAAAAACAGGCCTGTTCTGATGATCAAGGCGTCAGCATTGGGATCACACAAATTTATTTTGGCGATGAGGCTGCGGAGGCCCTGCTCGACTAATCCATCGTGTTCCGCCGCTTTATAGGACTTCGCCTATCTTTCCCCTTTTGGACCGTGGGAAATCATCTTTGACTGATGCTCGACAACTTGCTCCTTTATTTAGCTGAGCCTAATCCCCATGCTGTCATTAGCGTCTATTGCTTCACCCTGGCTCCTATCGTTGCCAGTCTTGTTGTCTCAAGCTGAGCCACTGTCCTATGTGGTCGATGAGCATCGCTGCCCAGTCGCCTTGCCACCTGAAGAAGTTGAGGGAGAGACTGTCACCTGCGGTTCCTTAATGGTGCCCGAAGATTATCAAAATCCAAGTGGCAGACAGATCGAAATCAACTATGCCGTGCTGCATAGCCGCAGCTTGTCACCCGTCTCAGACCCCGTCATTGACTTACGAGGCGGACCAGGAGGCAGCGTCATTGATACGAATTCGCTGGCACTCAGAAGTCGCATTTATGAATCGCAGCGCCAAACCCGTGACGTCATCCTGTTTGACCAGCGGGGCACCAAATTTTCGGGTCGTCTTAGCTGTGCGCCCTTCTATTTTGGAGCTAACGTCCTCAGGGCAGTAAACCCAGAGTTTGCTCAATTATTTGAGCAACTTGAAGCAGATTTAGATGACACGCCCCTGGCTAATGCCGAAAGTACGGCCCTGAGTGCCTTATGCAGTCGGGGGCTCATCGAACACGGCTTTGATCTGAACCAATACAACACCCCCAACAGTGCTCAGGATGTAGTCAATCTGGCTGCAGCCTTAGGTTATGACCAATTCAATCTGTATGGCATTTCCTATGGCACTTACTTGGCAATGCAAGTCATGCGAGATCATCCCACTAACGTACGTAGCGTGGTGCTGGACTCGACCTTGCCCCCCCAGGTGAATAAATATGAGGTGGTGCCTCGATATTACGAATCATCTATGTTGCATCTGTTTGAAGACTGCGCCATGGAGGAAGCTTGCAATGCCGCTTACCCCAACTTGAAAGAGCGGTATATAGCACTCACCAACACTCTGCTCAACAATCCGATCCCCCTACCTGAAGACGGGATAGACATTGGCGAAAGCAGCGTCACCCTCAATAGTCTGGTGGGCCTGGTCAATTCGATGAACCAAGATCCGCGAGTCGCTCCGTATCTCCCACTGATCGTGCATGAATTTGAGCAAGGCATCACGACCACCTATGAGGGCGTCGTGTCTGGCGAGATCTTTGTGACAGCTGCGCCCACTCCGATAGAGTCAGGTTCTCCAGAAGATTATCTCCTCCGCGCTCAAGATTTCCAATTAGAAGCCGATCGCCTCCTCCGAGAACAGGCCGCTTCAGCGCAACTGCAGCGGGCGTCGAGCCAATGGGTACAACAGGTTCAAGACCAGATTGCGGCACTCCCAGATGAGCAACAACAGAATCTTGCGACCGTAGACTTTTTGGGGGTGGGCTATCAAGCAGGCCTACCGCGAGATCGCACGACACTGGCAGCCTTCTTATCGGAGGCGCTTGAGCCCGCAGCCGCTGAACCCCTGAATGCAGCACTAGCAACATTGCCAGATGCAGAAGTTCGCCATATCTATGAAGTCATTGCCGACACAATGGACACGGTGTATCCCCTGGAAACTGAGATTACCCATGGGATGTTTCGCAGTCTCGATTGCCGAGAAGCCGCTGCCTTTAGTGATCCGCAGGAGACCGCCGCTGTCGATCAAGCATTAGAAATTCCTTTATTAGCAGGCAATCTATTTACCCTGGCCGAGCAAACTTATGCGATCTGCGATGTCTGGCCCGTCGAACCCGCTCCCGCTAGCGAACACCAAGTCTTGCAAAGTGATATTCCCACCATTGTTTTGGGCGGCAGATACGATATTCAAACCCCGATTTTCATGGCCATTCAAGCCATGGAAGGGTTATCTCAGGGCATCTTTGTGGAATTTCCCAACACCGGCCATGGGGCAATTGCCTATTCTCAATGTGCACAAGATATTGGGGTGGCCTTTATCAACAATCCTGACGAGTCCCTAGAGACTGCCTGCACCGCCGATCTCCAACCCGATTTTGTCTTGCCTCCCGAGACACCCAATTAACTTGGCATCGATAAACTTGAGCCCTACGAGCCAGATCTTGGATGCATCTCCAGCGCCACGATGGCGTCTCGCTTGGGCTGCACTCTTCGTCCC
>CAZLYS010000675.1:0-228 GCA_964563415.1 uncultured Halomicronema sp. | reverse complement strand
ATCTCCAGCGCCACGAAGATTTTGTATTCGTTGACTTGCAAACCGTACGCAACCAAGAAGTAAAGTTTTGGGCAATTGCTGAGCCCAAGTATGGCGGATGAATTGCTCGTGCATCAAAACAGCTGCCCAAAACCGCTTTACATATTTAAGGCATAGCTATTTTTCAATCGCTCGAATTCCTGACTTTTCCTGCTAAGTCCTCAAGCTCATCGTAGACGGTGCTCATAG
>CAZLYS010000674.1:0-3337 GCA_964563415.1 uncultured Halomicronema sp. | reverse complement strand
GTTGTAAGTCATCGGGGCACCAATCTGTCCATCCCAAAGGTTTACAAAGACGTAGTCACTGAAGCTATCGCCAAGGACTTCCATGAATTCTTTCTCGATATATTCGGTGTAAAGACCCATCAGCCGTTGCGAAACAGTTAATGAATAAGGACTAGAGGCTTTAGCACGAGCGCCATTCGCGTTGTCATTTCGCGGCACAACATGAATCAGGTTGTCCCAGGATTCGATATCTTCATGACGCAAACCCAACGCTTGACCGATCCGCATGCCGCTTTCGTGCAGTAAGCAAATCAAGAACTTGTCTCGCAAGCGATTACAGGCTTCTATCAACTGTTCAACCTGCTCGCTATCAAAGGTTTTAGGGGCTTTGCGGGGGACTTTGAGCTTGAGTAATCGAGTTCGGACTGGCTTGCCTTTGGTGATGTGATGCAAAAAGCTCTTGTAGCGTTGTCCTGGCATCATCTTGGAATGATAAAGCGGGATGTAAGGTGCATTGCCGGTCTTTTCCTGGAAGTCGTAAAGCATACACACCGACGTTAGGATGGCATTGACGGTCGCCTCCGATCGCTTTGCCTCTTGCTTTTGCATTGACACCACGCCTTGAGGCTCGGGACGACGCAGCCAAGACATGAACTCAGCCAGGTCGCTGATCTTGACCTCCTTCCAGTCAAGCTTTTGCTGCTCCAAAAACTCCCAGTACAGCTTTAAGTGATAAGCGTAAGCTCGCACCGTATTAGGTGAACGCTCAAGGTTCCGCAAATAATCCAAGAACTCTTGAACAGGCTCAATCGGCAGAAAGTCATCATCGATGAGCATCCATGCGACGGAATTGGAATCTGGCAGAACAACTTTCTGAACTTTCACTTTGTTTACATCGTGGACGCTGTTTAAGCGCTACTGGTTAGCATTCCACAATTATAGTATTTTTGTTCTGCTTTGTTGTTGTTTACTTTGTAGAATTATTTAAGAGGGCTATAGATTTCTTATATTCGTCGGACCTCCCGGCAGTGGAAAAACGATGCTAGCCCGCCGGCTACCCAGCATTTTGCCGCCACTTTCGTTTGAGGAAGCGTTAGAAGTCACCCAAATCCATTCCGTTGCCGGACTGCTGAAAGAAAAGGGCAGCCTGGTCACCAGCCGACCATTTCGCAGTCCACATCATTCGGCCTCCGGACCGTCCCTGGTCGGCGGAGGTAGCTTTCCGAAACCGGGAGAGATCTCGCTAGCCCATCGTGGCGTCTTGTTTTTGGACGAGATGACCGAGTTTAAGCGAGACGTGTTGGAATTTCTACGACAGCCGCTAGAAGACGGCTATGTCACGATTACCCGCACGCGTCAATCAGTTGAATTTCCAGCGCAATTCACGCTGATTTCTAGCACCAATCCTTGTCCTTGTGGTTATTACGGCGACCCAGTTCAACCCTGTACTTGCAGCCTGCGCAGCCGTGAGCAGTACTGGGCGCGCCTGTCTGGCCCGCTGATGGATCGCATTGATCTACAGGTGGTAGTGGGTCGATTAAAACCTGAGGAAATGACCCAGATTACTGAGGGGGAACCGTCTGAACAGGTCAGAGTGCGAGTAGAGCGGGCCCGCGATCGCGCCCACGATCGATTCCAATCAGAAACGTCGCTGCAGTGTAATGCTGACATGCAAAGCCGCCACTTGCGCCACTGGTGTCCCCTCGATAGCACCACTCAAGGATTGTTGGAAAATGCTGTCCGCAAGCTCGGCCTCTCGGCTCGCGCCACCGATCGCATCCTCAAAGTGGGCCGCACGATCGCCGACCTCGACAACTCCGACAACCTACAAGCCCAACACGTCGCCGAAGCCATTCAATACCGCACCATTGATCGCATGCAGTAAGCCATGGTCTCAGGTCAGTCCTTTGAGAAATGGCTGGGATAACCATAGGAAATGGGATGGTTGTAGCGCTATCGATCGCCACTGGGAATACACTTCTGTCAGTTCATACCGTCAATAATCGAACAGATCATCCACTTAACTGAGGGCTGTTACGGCAGCGAGCGCCCATGGAACTGCATGAGCAGCGACCTGAATTGACTGTATTGGGTCTCCCAGCAGAACGAGGTCGATGGTTACTCTTACCGCTCGGAATGATGGTTTTGCTGTGCCTGGGCAGTGTTTATTCCTGGAGTATTTTTCGTAAGCCCTTAGAAATCGAACTGGGAATTAGCGCCACAGGCAGCCTATTGCCTTACACTCTGGCATTAGTTTTCTACGCGACAGTCATGCCGATCGCGGGCTTTTATATTCCTCGCATGGGCACTCGCCTCATGACGGCATTGGGGGGCATCGTCGTGGGCTTGGGTTACGTGCTCTCTAGCTTTGCCACTCAGATTGGGATGATTGTGTTTACCTACGGCGTGATTGCCGGAACGGGAGTGGGCATTGCTTATGGGGTGCCCATGGTGGTCGCGGCACGCTGGTTTCCGGATAAAAAGGGCCTCGCCGTGGGTTTGACGATTATCGGCTTTGGGCTGTCACCGCTAATTATGGCCCCGTTAGATAACTATTTAATTGGTCTGTATGGTGTGCGGCTCACGCTACGGATTCTCGGCATGATGTTTGCGGCGACTATTCTGGCAATCGCGATCGCCCTCAAACTGCCGCCTCAAGATTGGCATCCGCAGCACTATGCCGCAACAGCGGCGAAAACTCGTACCATTGCATATCCACCCAGGCTGCTCAAAAGTCGCTCCTTTTATGGACTCTGGGTTTGCTATGCCATTGGCACACTGATTGGACTTAGTGCCATTGGCATTTCTAGTCCTGTCGGGGAAGAAATTATTCAGATTGATCCCAGTCTGGCCGCTAGCAGTGTGGCCTTATTCGCCTTGTTCAACGGCTTCAGTCGCCCCTTATTTGGCTGGTTGAGCGATCGCTTTAAACCGCGTTATGTCGCGATCGGCTCCTATTCAATCATCTTGGTGGCCTGTGTGCTCATGATTAACGCTCAACAGGGGCACGTCGTCACCTACCTAGTGGCCTTTTGTCTGTTTTGGTTTTGCTTAGGCGGTTGGCTAGCCCTAGCACCAACGACAACGCTGCGCTTCTTTGACCCCAATCACTATGCGCAAAACTACGGCATTGTCTTCACGGCCTACGGAATCGGTGCGCTCATCGGCACCCTCGTCACCGGGCAAATTCGCGATTGGTTGGGCACCTATACCTATGCGTTTTATCCCATGGCAGCATTGGCCATATTAGGAATTGTGTTGGCTCATTTCACCCTCAGACGCGATCGGGCTTTGGAATAACAATAATCGAAAAGCCTGGAGTGCTTATCAAAACTTCTCGGTGCATGTGAAGCAAATA
>CAZLYS010000673.1:0-3337 GCA_964563415.1 uncultured Halomicronema sp. | reverse complement strand
CTCAAATGATATTTGACGATTAGTTCTGAGATGCGATCTTAAAACCTCGCCTACCTTAATCGAATTTTTTTGGTGAGACTAATTGTCGATCGTTTAAAGTGAAGAGTGCACTGTAATGCATGGCTAGTGTATTCTCATGAATCACCCATATGGCTTCTGGATTAATATCCTTTAGATTCAGTATTTATGCTAACTCTTGAAGTCCGTTTGTGGGGACTTTAGATTTCTGATGATAATAATCTAGCTAAAATACTCATTTTGAACCCGAATTTACTTCTCACGATATATACCGCTAGAAATAATGTTTATAAAAAGGACGGATAGCAACTCTTTATGAGACATGAAAAACAATCAGGATTGGCTTTATCCCTCAAAGAGAATTCTGCAGCAGGAAGACTCTCAAGAGGCTTTTCGAAAGACATTGAGCTTTCTAAAATAATTGTCAATACGCTACCAGATCTAGTCTGGCTAAAAGATAGTAATGGTGTTTACTTGGCTTGTAATCATCGTTTCGGAGACTTTTTGGGAGCCTCTGAGCAAGAGATCTTAGGCAAGACTGATTACGATTTTATGGATGCTCGACTGGCAGATGCGTGGCGAGAGTATGACAAGGATGTCATCAAGCAAGATGCTCCAGCAATCCACGAAGAATGGAAAACCTTTGCCAAAGATGGACATCGAGAGCTTCTAGAAATCCGTAGATTACCTATACAAGACGATAATGGCAAGCTACTCGGTGTACTAGGCATTGGCCACAGTATTACGACTCGTAAGGCATCAGAGAATAAGCTTCAGAAAAGTGAAGAGCGCTTTTCTCTGGCTATGCGTGGAGCCAATGATGGGCTTTGGGACTGGAACTTGGAAACTGATGAAGTCTACTATTCACCGCATTGGAAAAACATGTTGGGCTATGAAGATCATGAGTTGATTAATGATTTAAGCACCTGGAAAAACCTTGTTTGCCCAGGCGATAAAGATCGAGTCTTGAGCATGGTGCAAGATTATATCGACGGCAAAACTAGCTCGTTTGACGTTGAAATGCGCATGCATCATAAAGCGGGGCATGAGATTTTTGTCTTATCTCGTGCATGTCTGGTTCATCGTGATGCAGATAAAAAAGCTGTGCGCCTAGTGGGTACCCACGTTGACATCACAGAGCGGAAAAAAAGGGAAGCTTTCGATGACAGAAATGCCAAAATTCTGGAAATGATCGCCACTGGAAAACCAGCCTCAGAGATCTATTCAGAAATCGCATTAATGTATGAAGCTCGACATCCTGGTCTGCGATGTTCAATGCTCGAATTACAGGATGGTGTTCTCATGCATGGGGGGGCACCAAGTCTACCCAAGGAATATTGTGATGCGGTGCATGGTCTGAAAAATGGCCCTAATGTAGGCTCCTGCGGC
Organism: uncultured Halomicronema sp.; assembly: GCA_964563415.1. Classification (GTDB taxonomy): domain Bacteria; phylum Cyanobacteriota; class Cyanobacteriia; order Phormidesmidales; family Phormidesmidaceae; genus Halomicronema. The sequence goes on along the minus strand of CAZLYS010000673.1, from coordinate 1,930 downwards.
ACATCAACTTATACCGGCAAGCGTGTTCTAGTTGAAGACATCGAAACAGACCCTAAATGGACTCAAATCAAACATGTTGCGCTTCCCCATGGGATGCGTTGCTGTTGGTCTGAACCGATTAAAAATTCCTCGGGAGTTGTATTAGGTGCATTTGGGATGTACTACAACTATCCGGCATTGCCGAATGAAGAGGAATCAAACGATCTAACCTCTGCGGCTAGACTCGCGGGGATTGTGATGGAACGAGATCAGGCTCAAAAGCGTATACGAGAACTCGCGTTTACCGATGATTTAACCGGATTGGCAAGCCGTGGCAACTTCTATCAAAACATTGATGTCTCAATCAAACGAGCTGACCATGATGGGACTCGCTTAGGTCTTCTATATATCGACTTAGATAATTTCAAGAGTGTCAATGACAGCTTGGGCCATGATGCAGGCGATTTACTCCTCAAGGAGATTGCTCGACGACTACAAACAGTGGTTTATGAAAGGGATTTTGTTGCTCGTCTGGGAGGTGACGAGTTTTGCATTCTTGTGAATCAGATGAGTGATGATTATGATACTGCTCATGTTGCGCAACGTTGTCTCGAAATAATCTCGAAACCTGTTGAGCTGTTAACAAGAAAATTCATCCCCACTTGTAGTATTGGAATTGCCCACTATCCTGATGATGGGGCGGATCTTTCAGCCTTGGTCAAAGCCGCTGACACTTCACTCTATACGGCAAAAGAACGTGGCAGAAATCAGTATGCTTTCTATAAGCCTGAGCTCACTCAAAAGGTAGAGTATCGGTTTCGGGTCGAGCAAAATTTAAGAGAGGCGATCGAAAAACATCAATTGTCGCTGGTATATCAACCCCAGGTTCATATACCTACTGGCAACATTATTGGTGTTGAGGCATTATCACGTTGGTATCATCCAAAATTAGGACCGATTTCACCTGTCGATTTTATTGATACAGCTGAACGCATAGGGATGATTAAACCCTTGACGGAATGGGTATTGACAAACGCCTGTAATCAAGCCGTTGCTTGGAAAAAGGCCGGATTGTCGCCAATACGGATGGCAGTTAATATTTCTCCACTCCATTTTCTTGACAAAGAATTTGTGTCATTAGTGAGGTGTATTATTGCTGATACAGGAATGGTGCCGTCGGAGCTAGAACTAGAAATCACTGAGAGCATTGTGCAGACAGATCAACAAAATCTCTCAACCTTTCAAATCTTGAAAGAATTAGGTGTGTTATTGACAATTGACGATTTTGGGACAGGTTATTCGTCCTTTGCTTCACTCAAACATCTGACGATTGACTGTCTGAAAATTGATAAATATTTCATCCAAGATATGCTGGCTGATAATAAATCGAAGAACTTGGTGGGCTCGATGATAGAAATGTGTCGTAATTTAGAATATGAAGTCATCGCTGAAGGGGTTGAGCGTACAGAACAATGTCATCTACTCCAATCGCTGGGCTGTGAGATTGCCCAAGGGTTTCTGTTTAGTCACCCGGTTAATTCTGATGAAATATTCCAACTGTTGAATAATGCTGCCATCTGAGCCATTGCGATAGTCATTGACTGCTGGATGTTTGGAAGGTGTTTCTGCGTGCGTTATTTGGATATTCTTCGCCATCTCGAATCTCAAAGTCATTGACGTGTTAGGGAAGTGAGAGAAAGATTGCCCTTTTGCCAGACGTCACGCTGGTTCACGATTACTCTGGTTTTTGGTGCGATGCTGCGATCTCCACAAACTTCTGACTCTAGACAGCGTTACACGGCGGACTCTGTTTCCTCAACACCTCTTTGTTATTGGCACGGTATTGGCAGCCAAAACAGGCGCATTGTGAAATGGCTGTCTGTACCTAGACCAGACGGTTGAGCGTACAGAACAATGTCATCTACTCCAATCGCTGGGCTGTGAGATTGCC
>CAZLYS010000672.1:0-3365 GCA_964563415.1 uncultured Halomicronema sp. | reverse complement strand
ATCGTTGTCCCATCCGGCTTTGAGTCGCTTAGCCTTCTTGCCGACTTTGACAGAGTCCTCCTTTGGGCATTAGGTAATCCTGTTACCTTGGCAATGGCCGGTAGCGATTTGCGCTTGATCTCGGAAATCACTCCTCAATGCCAATGCTTGGCACTGGTTTCCTAGAGGGTGACGGCTAGAATGTTATCACTGCAAAGCTTTTAGCCCATGAGATGCCCCTATTGCCAAAGTCAGAAGACGGTCAAAAACGGGACCACCCAACTAAAAGACCAATCCGCTCGACAACGTTATCTCTGTCGCAACTGTAGCAAGCGATTTAACGACCGGACGCACACCCCGATGGCCCGACTAAGGACGCCAGCATCGGTGGTCTCCGCGGTCATGAATGTGCGTACAGAAGGGTTGGGGGTTCGTGCTACCGGTCGCTCCTTTGGGAAATCGCACGCCACGATTATCAGCTGGGAGCGACGTCTAGCGGACCATGGCGGACCATGGTCACCCCCGTCACCCGAAGCGAGTGACGTCACCGTCGAAGGCGACGAAGTCTACACTCGCGTGGGCGAGAACCTTCCCCCCCCCGCTGAGTCCGAAGGGTGGACAGCCCACTTCATCGAACGCCAGAGCCGCTATTGGATTGCGGCGGTCGCAGGCAAGAAGCAGGCATCGCTGTTTGAGGAAAGTACCTTCCAGGCTTGGCAGTGGGCTCGCCCAGCCCGCTTTATCCGATGGTTTAGCGATGGCGAACGCCGGTATGGCAAGACCTTGTGGCGCTTGGCCAGTGTCTGGTTGAAGCTCGACGAAATCCCCTCGGCCTATGGCAAACGCAAAGTGTGGCGCGCAGGTCTCGAAGTCGCCATGAAAATCAAGGGGTCTCAAGGTCATCGCCGGATTGAGTGGGTGAAAACGGAGCATCCATTTACAACCATCAGTCCCCTATCCGAGATCCATGCCAACCATAATGAGGCGCAAAATGCAGCCTTGAGGAGACGGGCCAGTGCCTACCGGCGACGACAAAATCTCTACGCCAAACGGGTGGAAGCGTTGCAACGGGCCTTAAATGTCCAACGCCTAATTCACAACTGGGGACGTCCCCATTGGGGACTCGGCAAAAAGACGACACCAGCGATGGCGATGGGCTACTGCAATCGTGTGATCTCAACCTATGAACTCTTAACGACACAAGGGGTTCATTGCATCACCTCTTAAGAAACCAGTGCCGCAATTTGGGTCAAATCGACCCCCGTGATGCGATACAGGTGAGTCCGTAAATCAAAGTCAGGGGCATTGCCCGGTTGTTTTTTACCCGCTCGTTTAGGCTTGGGTGGGGGATTCGTTTCAGGGTCGACCCTCGTGGTGAAGGTCTTCAGGAGTTGTTCAATTTCACCATCACAGGTGGCAATTTGCTGTTGATAGATTTCATAGAGCTGTAACTCTTGCATCAAGATGAACACATGTTCGGCTCGATAATCCCCGGTCAAGGCAGCGGCAATTTCATCCGGTGAGGCTTTAATCCGTCTATCCTTCATGGCTGCGAGAACCTGTGGGTTTCGTTCACCAGCCGCAATAGCCCGCAGAATTCTCATGCCCGTGGTCCCGGTGATATCGCTGATGACTCTGTGAAGTTGTAGGTTCATCTCGGTAAGAGCCTTTTGCATGCGCAGAATATGGGTGCTGGCACTCTTAATCAAGGTATCGCGATGTCGTATGTAGCTGCGCAGGACACAGACTTGGTCATCGGGCCGAAAGGACCCCGCCAGCAAGCCATAGCTATGTAATTGTTGCAACCACTGACAGTCGAGCACATCACTTTTGCGACCCGGCACGGTTTTGACATGATGAGCATTGACCAAACGAACTTCAAATCCCTGAGTTTCCAGGACTTGAAACAAGGGAATCCAATAGACACCGGTGGCTTCCATCGCCACTGTCTCAATGCCGCACTGCTTGAGCCAAGTGGATAAGGCGTATAAATCAGGCGTAAAGCAGCCAAAACTGCGAACACACTCGGTATCTCGACCGGCAGGTACACTGACCCAATGGCGTTCAGCCCCAATATCAATCCTGGCAGCATTGGGATGAATCGATGGCAAAGGGGTCTCCTTGGGGGGACGAGATGATGACATAGAACACTCCCTCATTCACGACGATAAGGGGACTCTGCCTGGGCTAACGATTCTCGACAGTCTCCTAATCGGGATAGGGAAACCCTTCACCAATGGTTGATTCGCTTTGTCCCAGAACCAGGCTCAGATACAGGCACAGAGGCACCAGTGTAAAATCGGTCTTAACTGTCAGAGCCCATTATTAGCCTACAATTGGGGCACCAAACGTGAGGTTGAACGAGGGCTGCTTCCCCGTTTCTTTCAGGTTTAGCGAACAGCCAAGCTGTTCGTCAGGGGCTCAGATCTTGCACCAGTCTCAAGTGAGACAGTCGTTCTCAAATTCGCGGTTATCTGAGAAAACAGGCGTGATATACCACCGGTCTAATGATGGTTACAACTCACGCCCAGACGTTAGTTTATCGTCTCCTCAACTTGATGCCGAGTGCCCACATGCAGGCCACTTTGCAGTGTTTACCTAACTTCAAACCTTGAGCTGACTTTTTCTCTGCTGGTTCTAACGTTCATGATGGTTTACAGAAACGGACTAGATGCCGTCAATTACGACTGGCAGGGTGACAAACTAAGGTTCTCGCATAGAATAGGATCGCCTACCAGGGTTGGCCGAGCGGATTAGGCAGCGAACTCATAATTCGCCTTAGACAGGTTCGACTCCTGTACCCTGGACTGTTTCCAGACGCAACTTTCTCACGGTCATCGAGTCGGGTTGAGATTGCTTGTCGCGATCGAGCAGATGCGTCATGCTAAGAAGCAATCCATCTCAAAAATTACCGCTTCTTCAAATGCTGTCGTCTTTAAAACGTCTTTTTAATCGTCGCTCTGCCGATATGCGGGCAGACGTTGAGATTTACACCTGGCAGACTTGCCCGTACTGCATTCGGGCCAAGCTCCTGTTGTGGTGGAAGGGCGTTGACTACCAAGAGTACAAAATTGACGGCGATGGTGCTGCCCGGGTCCGTATGGCAGAACGCGCCAATGGCCGCAGGTCAGTCCCGCAAATTTTCATCAATAGTGAGCACATCGGCGGCTGCGATGATTTGTACAGCCTTGATCGTCAAGGTCATTTGGATGCCCTATTGCAACAACCCAAAACCGCTTAAATCGCAACTCAAAACATCCTGAGATTTTGAAAGCGGGCATGGTGACGCTTCTCTCAGCACTAGTAGTAAGCACCCAATATTTGAGGGTGCTTAGGAGACTTCTTGAAAAGAACTTACCCTGCGCATACTCTTAGGCAAAGTCCAC
>CAZLYS010000671.1:0-3366 GCA_964563415.1 uncultured Halomicronema sp. | reverse complement strand
GCCCTCCCGTCGATCCCCCGCCGGAGTCCAGTCTAAAGGCAAGACTGATGACCCGGCAAAATCCAACTCTGCGATCGCTCGCTGCTCTTTCGCACCCCAGACAGATAGGGTAGAACCGACCCCATAGGCCAATACAGGCAACGTCGGATGCCAAGCCAGCGTATCAATCCAAGCACCGTCATGAGATTGGCGCAGACAAACCTCAGCCGCACGGATATCCCAAACCAACAACTCACCAGCTTGTCCCGCCCAGGCGCAGTACTCACCCGCTGCCGCAAAGCCCAAACAATTAATCGCTTGCCCCGGCTGGTCGGGCAGTGACGTGGCCTCCCCTTCTAAGGAGAACAGCATCACCTCACCAGCTGCAGTAGCCACCGCTGACAAACTCTCGCTAGGAGACCAAGCCACCGCAGTCACGTAATCTGATAAAGTTTGCTGCCATTGCGGGGTGAGTTGGAGTTTTGCTGTCTTCACGCCAGACACGCCCGGAATCCCTTGCGAATTGCCGCTTCGTCAAGGTTGCGACCAATAAAGACCATCTCACTCCGGCGAGTTTCTTCAGGCTTCCAAGCGCGATCGCCGCGACCGTCGAAAATCATGTGCACACCTTGGAAAACAAACCGCTCATCTTCTCCCGCCAGATTCAAAATTCCTTTCGTGCGGAAAATGTCCGGCCCTTTGGTTTGCAAGAGCTCGCTAACCCAAGCGCCGAGCTTGTCACTATCGAGGGGCTGCTCTTCCACAATGGCAAAAGAATACACCTCGTCATCGTGCTCGTGGGCATCTTCATTGAGAAAATCGGGATCAACTTCCAGAGCGCGATCAAGATCAAAGGCTTTCACCCCAATCACCGACTCGATGTCTAATTCAGAATTTTGGGTGCGATAGATCTTCACCATCGCATTCATCTCTTTGATGCGGCGCTCTAGTTCGGCTAGCTCGGCTTCCGTCACCAAGTCAATTTTGTTCAGCAAAATTACATCAGCAAAGGCAATTTGCTCTTGCGCTTCATCACTCTCCCAATGCTGGGCAATGTGCTTCGCATCCACCACGGTGACAACAGCATCCAGAGCTAGCTGTGACTGAATGTCTTCATCCACAAAAAATGTCTGAATCACCGGAGCCGGATCAGCTAGGCCAGTGGTTTCAATCACCAAGTGATCAAACTTGTCACGGCGCTGCATCAGATTGCCGATGATGCGGATTAAATCGCCCCGCACGGTACAGCAAATGCAGCCATTATTCATTTCAAAAATTTCTTCGTCAGCATCGATCACCAACTGATTATCAATGCCCACTTCGCCAAACTCATTCACAATGACCGCAACTTTTTTGCCGTGCTCATAGGTCAGGATGCGGTTGAGCAGGGTGGTTTTACCGGCCCCTAGGTAACCCGTTAACACGGTTACGGGTACACCTGCAGTTGCTGTCGTCATGGCGCGTTTAACCTTCGAACTTAATACAGAGAAACTCGTCGCATTATCCTCATCGCCGTTCATAGGGAAAAGTTCGTGGTGAACTTTTTCTTCAGTGTCGAGGCGATCTCGCTTAACAGCAGTGCGTATCGTCTCCTTTTAACGCTTGCATCACCGCTGCATGGGAAATGTCAGCCGCCGCCGCGTGAATTTTGTAGGTTTGGGTAGGCTGCGTCATGACTGCAATTACCGTCTCAATAGGCGGGCAACCTGGCTCATGGCACTGCAACTGACTGATAGAGATGGGCACTTCGGCAGAGAGCCCTAAGGCTTCATAAGTCCACGTCTTGAGTTGCTGAATCGCGGCTGGGCTAGCGGCTGGCTTTTGCTGTTTAAAGAGGTTCATCGGGTTGGGAAGGTGTGTGATGATGCCGTCAGGATATCAGACTCGCTGGGGGCGATCGCGTCTGCCGTAAACCGAGGCCCAATCGAGATAGCTCTCACATAGAGATCAGGGCAACAGGCAAGAGGAACCCCTTACACTAGAGTCAGTTCACGAGAGATCATCATGACTTCTCTCTCTTCCCAAGTTGCTGCTCCCATCTATCCTTCCACTGACGGTGAGCCCGTGGCCGAGACCTTTGTGCATCTATACGCCATGCTGATCACCTTAGAGGTGCTGCGTCAGTATTTGGCCGGTCAACAGGCAACGGTGCTGAACAATCAATTTTTGTACTATGCCCAAGGTTATCCTAAGCTGCGGGTCGCCCCTGACGTGATGGTGATTTTTGATGTTCCTCCCGGTGGGCGTGACAACTACAAAATCTGGGAAGAGGGGCAGACCCCTGCCGTCATTTTTGAAATGACCTCGGCGGGCACCCAAGCGCAGGATCAGACCTTCAAAAAAACACTCTATGCTCAACTCGACGTCGAGGAGTACTGGCTGTTTGACCCTGAGGGCGAATGGATTCTCGAAAAGCTACGGGGCTACCGCTTGCGGGGTGAGGAGTATGTGACCATTACGGACAAGACTAGCCAGCGACTTCATCTGCGCTTGGCGGTGGAAGAGACGCTGATTGCTTTTTACCGCTTGGATACGGGTGAAAAACTGCTTATCCCCGATGAGCTTGCCGAGTCACTGCAGCGTGAACAGGCGCGAGTCGCCCAACTCGAAGCGGAGCTCGATCGCTACCGTCAGCAGTTTGGCGAGTTACCGCCTGGCCAATCGCCATGACCCCCATCACCGTTAATTCTCATCATCCAGGTCAGTCGCCGTATTCTTTTACTGCGTCCCGCGATTGAGCAATTCCCTCGGTACACTGGAAATAACCGCCGGAACGAGGGCACAACCATGACCTCAACCAAGCCAGAACTCTCTCACGTTATCTACCCTGACAGCGATGGACAGCCGATGGCCGACAACACGAAGCAGTTTCGCTGGATTGTCACCATCAAAGAAAATCTGGAACTGCTGTTTCGCGATCGCCCCGATGTCTTTATAGCGGGCGATTTGCTGTGGTATCCCGTCGAAGGTGACAACACGCTGCGCCAAGCTCCCGATGCCTTAGTGGTGTTTGGTCGGCCTAAGGGTGATCGGGGTTCCTATCAACAGTGGAAAGAGGGCAACATTCCGCCGCAAGTGGTGTTTGAGATTTTGTCTCCGGGCAATCGCCCGGCAGAAATGCTCCGCAAATTCAAATTTTATGAACGCTACGGCGTTCAGGAATATTACCTCTACGACCCCGACGACATTGAGCTGATGGGGTGGCAGCGCCGCGACAACAAGCTGGTGTCCGTCGATGATATGGACGGCTGGGTGAGTCCACTGCTGGGCATTCGCTTTGAGTTAGGGGAAGCCGAACTCGAAATCTATCGTCCTGATGGGCGCAAATTTTTGACCACATTGGAGCTGGAGCAACGGGCTAGGGAAGCGGAAGCCCGGGCAATAGCG
>CAZLYS010000670.1:0-3375 GCA_964563415.1 uncultured Halomicronema sp. | reverse complement strand
CATGGGGGTGTTAACTACCCAGTTGTGATACAGCACAAAGGGTCTTTCTTCCTTGGAAGGCTTGTTCAGCAGGTATTGTTTGGTTTCCTGAAGTTCCGCTACGGCCCATGGCTTATTTAAGGTATCTGCCCTTATAAGTGCGTCTTCTATAAGCTTGAGGCTTTGTTGATCGGTGCCTATGAAGTCAGCATATGACCCAAAGTCTTCTGACCAGAACTCCTCATTGATCTTTTCTTTCAGCTTAGCGGCTGTCTCACGATACGAATCTGCATCAGAAGTTTCTCCCAATACATCCGCGATCTTGGCCGCTGCCTCAAAGCCCTGATACGTATAGGATACCACATCTATCATTTCACTTTCCAGCCCGTGTATCTCCATCATACCCGCTCCTTCCGGGAGTAAGTCTCCATCTTCATCATTTTCTTCCAGGAGCCAGGTCAGCCCTTTTTGAATGGTAGGGAAATAGGCTTCTAACAGGCTCTTATCTCCCATCCACTGGTACACATCCCAAATGATGGTAGGGAACTGAGGGGTTTCGTTGATATTTCCAGGATTGAATACCGCTCCGTTAGAAGAAATCTCATGGACGATTCTCCCATTTCCATTCTCTTTCTCTGAAAGCTCGTGTAGGAGTTTAAGGGTCTTTAGCGCCGTTTCATACTGTCCGATGGCCATATATCCCTGTAGGGCATACTCACTATCACAGCCAAACCACCAGGGATAGTCAGGGTAGCCGGCAGCTATGCCTGTCCCTATTTCCGGAACGGTCCTTACAAACCAGTCTGCATTATACTTGAGCCATTTGAAGGTCTGGTTCAGGTCTTCATCTGGCGTAGTTAGCTCTGTCATTTCTGCAAATGACTGATAGCGTTGCTTTTTCTTTTCGAATGCAGCGACCTCTTTTCCCACTAGGGCCTGCATATTTTGTTGAGCGTTCTCCTTTCCGCTGTAGCTACCGGAAATATAGAAGGTCAGGTATTGGGTAGATCCCGCCTCCACACTCAGAGGAGTTTGTATGACACCACTGGCTCCTTTTCCCAGGCGAGCATTATCTACGGTAAAAGCCGTATCCACAGCAGTGCTACTTTGTACCAGGGTAAACCAGGGATTATCGCTATCCTGAAAGACCCACTGACTGGAAGTCTTATCAAAGAATGCGCTATCCACAGCATCTATCATATCCGTTCTTTCTCCTAACCAGGTAGGCCTGATATCTGACTGAAACTCAATCTGAAAATCTCCCTCCAGCTTGCTATTACCATTATTCTGAATGGCATAGTTAATGACAAGCCCCTCCACATCATCCGGTGAGAATTGTAGTCTGTCGATTTGCAGATCATTTTCTGCTAAAGAGTAGCTCAGTACATTGAAGAAAGGGTAGTTAGTAAACTGATCTGCCTTTTTTAGGGAGAGGGTATTTTCTCCCAAGGTGATACTGGCCTCGAATCCGTCCATTAGCTTAATAGGGTGGTTCCAGATTCCGCCCATTTCTCCGGTAATATGCCATCCTAAATCCGGGAAACTTCCATCCTGATGTCCCACTGCATATACCCTGTTTCCTGGGGTGATATAGGGAGAATTTAAGTAGCTTTCTTTTCCGCTAAGACCTTCTACTTCCTCTATGGCTGAGAAAAGATTAGTAGCTGTGGAGGCCGGCTCCTGTGTACAGGAGAAAGAAATGAGAAATACGAGAATGATGATGGGAAGACGGTAGTAGCGCATATTTCGAATGGATTAAAGAGTTACGGTAAATTAATAAAATTGCCTTGTTCTTTCAGTTTGGGATGCTGAAAAGAAACGGATTTACCCATGTATGACCTAACGGGAAGGAATGCCTTGATTTTTCAAAGGTACTCGCCTTAATCATGCTTATTCATCCACTTTTCTAGTTGGGGGATAATGACTTTGCTGTCATCCATGGCTTCATGGTAAATGGCTTCTGTTTTATCTGGATCTTTTTCTACCCGGCTTACAGCTAATTCTTCCTTAGGATAGATAAGGAATGCCTGTCCTTCTTTTTCTAATTCTTTGAGTTTTTTTACGGATTCATTGTAGTGCAATGCTCTATCTCTAAGACTTTGATAAACCATGGGGTATTTCCGGTAATACCACTTGGCAATCTGCTTAAACTTCATCGGAGACTTTACATATCCATCAGGACGTGTTAGTACCACCACTACTTTGTCTGCCCCTTGCTCCAGGGCTATCTCATAAGGGATGGAAGCGGTCATTCCTCCATCCAGGTATTCTTCACCTTGGTAGTGGACAGTGGGGGATATAAATGGCAATGAACCAGTAGCTGTCAGTATGTCTATATACGCTGATTTTTCTAGCTCATTTGTGTGGAAAAACGCTGGTTTACCTGTATGGCAGTTACTGACACCCACATAGAAATCTGTGGATTTTCGAAACGTTTCATAGTCATAGGGCAGAATTTCGTGGGCTAATTCCCCATAAATAAAGTCCCACGAAAAGTAGGATCCTGAACGAAATAAATGACTGAATCCCCCATAGCGTTTATCGCCAATGTATTGATTCAGCTTAACATTACGGCCCAATTGTCTGGACACAAAAGACGCCCCATATAATGCCCCTGCTGATACTCCATAAACAGCATCAAATGTGATCTTATGTGTAAGAAATGAATCCAAAATTCCTGCCGTAAACATTCCTCTGGAACCACCTCCTTCAAGTACCAAGGCAATTTTATTCCCCATAAATCTATCCCTGGAAAATAGTTTCAGTAGCAATCAGGCCTCCATATTCCAGGGCGCCCTCTCTTAGGTGGCTGATTTTGGCGTACGCTTCAGAGGTAATCATGGATATGAGTGCCTCCTTATTTGGGTATTGTACCAGCATGATTCTATGGGGCTCTCCCGATGAGTCGCCGATAAGGGTTTGATTTACCTTACCCACCCACAATACCTTTCCACCTACTTTTTCAAGTAAGGGGGCAGTTGCTTGTCCATACTCATTATAAGACTCCCTGCCTGTCTTATCACCACCTGAAACTTCTGCTTTAAACTTTAGGATATTCACCATCACTACTGGCGTGTCAGAAGGATAGTTTTTAATAAAGTCAACCATGTCTTCTTTTTCGGCGATTATCTGGTTGGTCAAATTCATGGGGTAAGCTGTTTTAAGTTCGTTCTAGTCTCCTTAAGAAATGCCAATTGGTTGGTTATCCAAATTTATAAGGCATCTCACAAATATGGGGAGAAATGTCCCATCTTAACTATGTTAGTTCAGATTTTTGAGCTTTTCAAGTCCCTTGATGGTAGGTTTTAGTGGCGTGGATACTGACCATGGCTACTTTGAAAGCAAAGGACAGGAAGCCTTTCTGAGGGAGAAAGGGTAAACTTGATCTTTCCTAAA
>CAZLYS010000669.1:0-3387 GCA_964563415.1 uncultured Halomicronema sp. | reverse complement strand
GCACGGATCGCTGGCCGCTCTTGATGACAGCACGATCGACATTGTCAACGTTTCAATAAACGAACAGATCCTCGCAACGGACCAAGCGTCGCTCATGATCGCGGGCGGCGTGCACGCCGAGGTCTACGTGGAACGCCGTGCTGCGCTCAACCTCCTCGACGGAACGGTCTCCGCGCTCACGGTCCGCAACGGCGGCACGGCCGTCATCGAAGCCGGACTTGTGCGGAACGCGGACTTCTCTCGCGACCCGGACATCACGCTGCTCGGCGGCACACTGGACGAATCCGCTCGGCTCTGGCGGGGATCAATGGTCGTCCGCGGCGGCCGTGTCCGCGATGACCTGGACGTGGACGAGAGCTTTGTGCACGTCGACGGCGGCCGCATCGAAGACGATCTCCTCCTGAGCAGCAGCACGCTTCTCGTCACCGACGGGTACATCGGCCGATCAGCAGAAGCGAGGAACTCGATCATCGTCGTCGAGGGCGGACTCATCGATGCGCGACTCGAAGCCCGAGGGTCAACGATCCGGGTCTCCGACGGGGAAGTCCGAGGCCTTTCCGCCGACTTCACGAGCGACGTTGTCATTACCGGCGGCACCGTTCGCGGCTTGTCGCTCTCGAACGCGTCGTTCGGAGAGATCAACGGAACCGATCTCGGGGGTGGACTCGGGGCTCACTCGGGTTCAAGAGCCGCCGTTTCTCGGAGCACCTTCGGCGGCCTGAACACCGGCACCGGATCAGAAGTCACGATCGAGAACAGCATCAACTTCACGTCATCCCGACTCACAAGCCGCAGCACCACCACACTCAAGAACAGCCGAAGCGGTGACATCAACATCTTTGAAGCCACCCTCTTCCTCGAAGACACCGATGTTGGCCGCATCTGGGCCGGCCGCGGGTCGGATATCGAGTTCAACGGCGGCACCCTGAGATTCCTGAGCATCTACGGGACCAGCCCGCGAGACATCGGCGAACCGGGGGTCGTTCAGCAGCTCTCGAACGTCACAATCCTCGGGGGCACCATCGAAGAGGAGATCTACGCGGGCGGCCTCGCACGGGTCGATCTCCGAGGCGGCCGATTCTGCGATGCTCTCAACTGTGACACGGATGCCGCGGGCGCGAGCCCGATCACGCTCAGCAGCGGCGCGACACTCAACATCTTCGGCAGGAACTTCAGCGTTGGCGGCCGCGAACTCGACTTCCTGCGACCCGGGGGCTCGTTCACGGTTGTCGACCGCACCGGCGAACTCACCGGAGAGCTCGAAGACGGCAACACCCTCGCGCTGGACCTCCTGCGACTGGTATCGGGCAGCACCGCGCCCGAACACCCAGAGACCATCACGCTTCACGCGGTCGGTTGCGGACCCGCCGACCTCGCAGCCCCGGCGTCCATCCTTGATGCGTTCGACATCGGCCGCTTTGTCGATCGGTTCCTCGCCGGCAGCGGGGCCGCCGACCTGAACTTCGACGGCTCGCTCGATATCGAAGACATCAGCGGCTTTGTGACCGCGTTCCTTGAAGGATGCCCGTAGCCAACGGTACCGACCGGATACCCTCGCGGCATGGCCGCCGAACCGCTCCCCTTCGAAGTCGCGACCGGTGAACACGCCGGCGTGGTCACCCTCACGCTCGAACAGCCTGGTAAGCCGGTTGTGGTCCTCGAAGCGGAACTCATCCAACGCCTCGACGCGACGATCTCCGCGTTACCACGCAGCGCACGAGGCCTTGTGCTCGCAAGCGCGAGCGAACGCGTGTTCGTCGCCGGCGCCGACCTCAAGTCCATCATGGCCATGAGCGACGACGAGCTTCACCGCTACCTCGAGTTCGGCGCCGAAGTTTTCGGCCGCCTGAGTCAACTGCCCTATCCCACCGCCGCGGCGATCAACGGAGCTGCGCTCGGCGGCGGGCTCGAACTCGCCATGCACTGCGATGGGCTCATCGGTGCTCCCTCAACGGCCGGCAAGCCGTACCCCGTTGGCCTCCCCGAGGCGGGCCTAGAGATCTGCCCGGGCTGGGGCGGCACCAATCTTCTCCCCGCACGCATCGACCCTGCCACAGCCATCGAGCGAACCGCCGTCGGCAAGCCGCTGCTCTTTGACGAAGCCAAGGACCTCGGCTTGTTCGACGCCGTTGCCGAGCCGCCGGAACTGCTCGACGCCGCGCGGGCGTGGGTTCTTGACCAACCCGCCCCGGGCGACCGCGGCCGAGACGGCGCGCCAAGCCGTTGGATCGGACGCCGTGCCGCAGCAACACTGACCGCGCTCGATCAATCACGTGGGCCAATCCCCAAAACAGGTGCCGCAAAAGCGGTCACGGATTGTGTTGATATTGGACTGGCCGAAGGTTGGAAATCCGCACTCAAGGCAGAACGAGGCCACCTCGTCCGGCTGCGGAACACGCCCGAAGCCCAAACATCAATATCGGCCTTCTTCGCTCGGTCCGCGAAGAAGTGACTGTTCTGGTCGCGCGGCCGGATTCGACAAAACTGTGTTGCTACAGTCAGGCCAGAGCCGCATCCGGCCAAGGTGGTGCCGCGATCGCTCCGACGTAGTCAATCCGTATCCACGAAAGCGGCCGTTCCCTCGAAGGGCGCCCGCCGACCCTGAGGAGGACCGACCATGGCCGACCTGAAGCAGATGAAGGGTGTGTCCGAGGCCGACCGCAAGATGGTCGAGCAGGCCGAGGCCCTTCTCGGAGCCGACCCGGCCGAGATCGGCGTCGCCAAGAGCTACTTCTGGGGCAACATCCGCTCCGACCTGCTCTTCCCCTACTACGACATCGCGAGCGAGAGCCCCGAGGAGACCGCCGAATGCGACCGTCTCCTCGCGGAGCTCGAGGATTACCTCAAGAACGAGCACCCCTCGATCCAGATCGACCAAGAGCAGTACGTGCCCGAGTGGGCGTTGCAGCGTCTTTTCGATCTCGGCGTGCTCGGCATGACCATTCCCAAGACCCACGGCGGACTGGGCATGGGGATCACGAGCTACAACCGCGTGCTCGAACTCATCGGCAAGTACTGCGGCTCCACCGCGGTCATCGTCTCCGCCCACCAATCCATCGGCTGCAAGGCCGTCATGCTCTTCGGCACCGATCGCCAGAAGGAAGAGTGGCTGCCCAAGCTCGCCCGTGAGTGGCTCAGCGCGTTCTGCCTTTCCCAGCCCAACGTCGGCTGCGACGCTGGCTGCCCGGAAACGAAGATCACCGTCTCCGACGACGGCGAGCACTACATCATCAACGGCGAAAAGAAGTGGGCAACTTCCGGCGCCATCTCCGGCATGTTCACCGTGATGGGCAAGCAGATCGTCAACGGTAAGGAACGCGTGACCGCGGTCGTCTGCACCCCCGACATGGAGGGCGTGGACATCTTCTCGAAGAACCGGAGCAAGTG
>CAZLYS010000668.1:1759-3397 GCA_964563415.1 uncultured Halomicronema sp. | reverse complement strand
TCTATTCCATTACAATAGACTAACCTTTTTGACTTTCCCTTTTTTGTTCCCGCTTTTGTGCCCGGTAACAAAATCAGTATCTATGGCGCGATCGCACCCAACGGCAGCACTATTGAGCAGCGTTTGAATGACCAAATGCTGCATCCTAACTTTCCGGTGCCCCTGCAAATCATGGGGGCTGATATGAAATTCTGTGATATCGATGTGGGTGAAGCGGTCGAACTCGGTGATGTCAAAGTTGAAAACACCCTGCTGAATCACCCTGGAGAAGCAGTAGGCTATCGCGTGAGTTGGAACGGTAAAACGGCTGCTTACATTACCGACACTGAGCATTTCCCCGATCGCTTAGATGAAAACGTATTGTGGCTGTCGCAGAATGCTGACGTGATGATCTACGACGCCACTTACACAGACAACGAGTATCACAACGAAAAATCTAGTAAGGTCGGCTGGGGACACTCGACTTGGCAAGAAGCGGTGAAAATTGCCAAAGCCGCCAATGTTAAGCAGTTGGTGATTTTTCACCATGACCCGCTCCACAATGATGACTTTATGGACGAAGTGGCTCAAGACACCGCCGAGCAGTTTCCTAACAGTGTGGTAGCAAAAGAGGGCATGGTGATTGACTTGATGTCGACCCCAGAGCCTGCTGTCTTAGCATAAGCGGCGTGATGTTGTGTCGTTCATGGGTCAGTAAGCTCCCGATTTGGTGCTTTAATGCCGATGTTTTCGCCATTGCCGGACAGGATTATGTCAAAATGTAAACGTGTGGATTACTTCTTCCCTGTCAACGGCTCATACCCCCACGGATATTGCCCTGGGGAATTTTGACGGCGTTCACCTAGGTCACCAGACGGTCATTCGGCCAATCTTGCCAATCGCACCGAATCAATCGCACGTTTTAGCGGCCCAACATCTCACGACGCCAGCCGCCTTATCGACTCTGCGGGGGTATAGCGATCGCTGTCCGTTCTTGCTCAATGCCTGTGATTTTGAGGCTGCGACGCCACCACCTGAGCCGCCCCCTGGGGCTCCATCACCGATTCCAACGGTGGTAACGTTCTACCCTCATCCGCAAGAATTCTTTTCTAATCAATCGCGACCTTGGCTCACCCCACTAGAAGAAAAGGCTGCCTTCATGAAGCTTTTAGGAGTGCGTCAGCTGGTACTGCTCCCTTTTAATCCCGAGTTGGCCAACTTGCCACCCGAGACTTTCGTTAAAGAGGTCTTGTTGGATCGGTTAAAAGCTCGTCGCATTAGTGTCGGGGCTGATTTTCGATTTGGTCACCAGCGTCAAGGCGATGTCACGCTACTCCAACGCTTGGGAGCGCAACAGGGAACTCAGGTGACAGTGGTAGATTTGGCGCAAAAGGGCGGCGATCGCATTAGCAGTTCTCGCATTCGACAAGCATTGTGTGCGGGCGATATTGACCAGGTGCAACAGCTGATGGGCCGTCCCTATCGACTGTTAGGGCGGGTCGTTAAGGGGCAACAGCTCGGTCGCCAGCTCGGCTTTCCCACTGCGAATCTGCAAGTGCCGCCAGAAAAGTTTTTGCCACGCACAGGCGTTTACAGTGCTTGGGTATATGGTGTGCCCGGTCATGCGGCTGACGTCGGGTTACCCGCTGTCATGAATCT
>CAZLYS010000668.1:0-1748 GCA_964563415.1 uncultured Halomicronema sp. | reverse complement strand
CCCACGGTGGATGGTCAAAATCAATCCATCGAAGTGCATTTGCTCAACTGGCAAGGGGATTTATATGGCCAGACTTTAACAGTAGCCCTCAAAGATTTCCTAAGACCAGAACAGCGATTTGACTCGCTAGATCATCTCAAGGCCCAAATTCGAGCCGACTGTGAGGCCGCTTTAGCAGTGTTGTAGTAGGCAATTGACCCGACAACGGGGCATCATAGGGCCAGTAGCCACCGTCAGGAAACGCCATGAGCGATCGCGTCCAGCAGTTATTTGCCAACCTCAGCAAAACGATTGTCGGCAAAGAAGATGCGATTCGGTTAGTCTTAGTGGCGCTGTTTTCTGGAGGTCATGCGCTGTTAGAAGATGTGCCCGGCGTCGGCAAAACCCTCTTGGCTAAGTCTCTCGCCCGCTGCATTGATGGCTCCTTTCAACGGGTGCAGTGTACGCCTGATCTGCTCCCCGCTGACATTACCGGCACCAACATTTGGAATCCCAGTAGCGGCCAGTTTCAGTTCATGCCGGGGCCCGTGTTTGCCCATGTATTGCTGGCAGATGAAATCAACCGCGCCACCCCGCGCACCCAGTCGGCCCTACTAGAAGTGATGGAAGAGCATCAGGTGACGCTAGATGGGGTGTCTCGGCCCGTCCCAATGCCATTTTTTGTCATTGCCACCCAAAATCCTGTGGAATATCAGGGCACTTTTCCTTTACCCGAAGCCCAGATGGATCGCTTTGCCCTATCTTTTTCCCTTGGCTATCCTTCCGAGGCGGAAGAGGCCAATATGCTAGACCGCCTCACAGCATCCATCAGTCCTCAAGATATTCCCCCTTGCATTACGCCAGAAGAGGTCGCCGCCATTCAAGCTACCTGTGCTGCCATTCATGTTGAGGCATCAGTCAAGCAATACATCTTGGCCTTGGTGCGAGCAACTCGAGAGCACGCTGATATTACCTTAGGCGTCAGTCCGCGGGGCAGCGTCGCTTTTTATCGGGCGGTGCAGGCATGGGCTTTTTTAAGCGATCGCGACTACGCACTGCCAGATGATGTCAAGCACCTAGCGCCTTACGTCTTAGCGCATCGCTTGATTCCGGCGGGTGGTCATCAAGGCACGGTTCTCATTCAGGCACTGTTGGACTCCGTACCGGTGCCATAACCCTATCTTTGCCATAACTTTCGGATCCATCAATTACAGTCCTCATAACCTTCTGATTACCTCTCATTAATTTGCTAGGCGTAAGATTCGATGCTGAAAAGCCTTTTGCTATCAGCATTGAGCACTTTTTGCCTAGGGCGATCGCTGCCGACTAACGACGACCGCATCTGTGTTGTCTTAACGATAGTGATTCTCTTCCCTGCAACTCTGTCGTGCTGATGCTCGAGGCTCACATCACCGACTTCGAAGAGAGAGAACAGGTCATCATGAGCTTAAAGCGCAGACAATTTTTGATGTTTATGGGCGCAACCGCCGGGGCCACTGCTCTGGGGTCTGTTGGACGTTCTGGCAGTGAGCTGGCAACGCCCTTTCAAGGTGCCCCAGCCATGGCTAGTACCTTGCCCTTTGAGCCGGTAGCGGGGCCGATGCCAATGCCTTACATGGGCCTTGCCAAAGCTGACGAACCGGTGCAATTTGGTCAATATGTGGTCCAAGACGATGTGGTTGTGCCCCAGGGCTATACCTACGACGTGATTGGTGCCTGGGGAGACGAAGTCGGTGATTCTCGATTTGGTTACAACAACGACTATCTGT
>CAZLYS010000667.1:0-3408 GCA_964563415.1 uncultured Halomicronema sp. | reverse complement strand
GATGGTTTTGAGGGCTTCGGCTGTATAGGAGTGAGTGGGAGGGTCGGCCGCACAATGGCTGCGTTTTGCAATCTCAAAAAAGCCTCGGAGAGTTGAGCAGAATGACTCGGTGTCGGTTTCACCGTCACTGCGTGCCCGGACCGAACCGGTGAGATTTGCCGATGTTTGGTCGACTGGGTGGTAAACACTTTGGGATTCACCTGAAACTTCTGTTGTGTTGCCATGACTGCCTGCAATGACTGAGTTTGCATCGGTTTTACCCGAGCCGTCGCGGTTGCAGTTAGATTGACGGAACGCGCCGCCACCTGGTTTTGCGGCGATCGCGATTGCCTCTGATTGGCGTTGCGAGTCACGGAACGCGCCGCCACCTGAGGTTTGACCTGCGTTTGAAGCAGAGGATTGTGTTTCAAAGTTGTGTGCTGAGGCTGCAGTTTCACCATCGGCTGCACCTGTAGCGCTTGAATGGCTGTAGGAAACTGCAGTGAGTTACCCGTCTTACCCGGCTTAGAAGCGCTGGGTAGCTGAGATTGGCTGACCTGTCTCTCCACGACAATATTGCGGGCAAAGACCACCGCCGTCGTATAAGCGGGACACACACCTGCAGGCGGCGACTGCCCATCCGAAAGTTTTTTCTGTCGGTCTAAAAATCGCCAAAATTTGGCCGCAAATACATCTGCATCTAGCCAGGGACGCAGCACTGCTGCGGAGCTAAATTCAAACGTGATGGAGGTGATATCAGAATCTTGCAGATCGGCAGCCAGGCGTTGCTTGAGCTTGGCGGGCGCTGCTGCCAGCATTTGGGGAATTTCATCCGCCGTCAACGTGAATGTTTGCCAGGCTCCCTCGTCGATCGCGTTCATCGGCGAAAAACTACTGGGAAAAAATTGCACGTTATCCGTCCCCGTAATTTGGTCAATGTCTTGATTGAATTGCGATCGCCATCCTTGCCAAGTCAAACTGGGAGATTTCGCCCCCAACCGAGCTTTGACCCCTTGAGCTTGCTCCACTTCATGTTTATAGCCATCGGTGATCCATTCCGTTTCCAGATTCTGAATCGCTTGACGCAGTTGCGGTTCTTCCACCGTCAACCAATGGTCTTTGAGGGCCGGATCCGCCGTCGTTTCTCCGGTACTTTTGGCCGCTGTATAGCGCTCTTGCAACACAAACAACTGATCGCGATACTGCTTGTAACGCTTATACGCTTCGGTATCTTCTCCCGCTGAAGTCTGTAACAGCTGTGAGGCTGCTTGATACTGGGCCTCTTCGCGATCAGTGCGAGATGACCAGGCGACTTCCGTTGCCACCCCATTCAAAACATCATCATAGATGTCCCAAAGCGAGCGATCGCTCGTCGGCAACCAGGCCTCCCCATCAGGAATCGAATTCACCAGCAGTGAAAAAGCTTTGAGATCGTCATAGTCCATATCCGCAACGAAATCGAGGGTTTCTTTGGCAAACGTCAACGGCGTCACGGGAAAACTCAAAAAAGTATTGTCATTGCCAAACACTTTTTTGGCCTTCGTCATCAGGGCTAATTGAGTAGTAATATCCATAGCGAGTTCCAGGTAAAGGGTTGTTATTGGCGCTGGCCAGACCAGGCCAGAGTCATCAGCTTGGCGGCAGCCAAGATTGAGTTCCGGTTTAGCAGTACCAAGTCCCTGCCAAACCGGGGAAAGAATCCTGCACAATTTCCTCTGAATGGATTGCCAATGGGGCGTCAGTGCCTCTATTGACTCATGAGGAAAGCCCCCGATTTCGGGGGCTGTGGACCAGAGCAACGGATGGCTAGATCCAATCGGTGATCTCTGGTAAAGGATCGGGAGACTTCGGCAGCACGTGGCACTTAAAGCCAATGATTTGCATACCCGGCACTTTCATTGACTTGCCGTCGTATTCATAACCATGCTCCGAGGTGGTTTCTCCAGAACTGCTCCCCCGACTGTGAGAACCGCCCAAGTTAAATGGGCCAAAAGATAAGAAGCCACCGCCCTTAGCTCGCGAACTTTCCGAATGGGAAACGTAATCTGAGAATCCCTTACTTTGTCCCAGGTGCAGTTCCAAATCTTTGATCACCAACATCGATGTGGGATAGGCCGGAATTTTGCCTTTAGGAGGAGCACCCCCATCACTGATCATTTCTGACTTCGCTTGGGGGTTATTCTGATCCATGCGGATGCACTTACTGGTCAAGAAAGCCGTGCTCAACCAGGCGCGGCTGATGAACACCTGAGCAATCTTGAAGGACAGGCGGAAATTGCTCGTGTCAAACGACACATGAGATTCATAATCGCGGCTGGAGTTGCTGCCGCCCCCGCCACCACCAACGTTGAACAGTCCCAAGCTAAAGCCCCCGCCACCTCGCGTAGAAGCATATTTGGAGTTGTAGCTAGAGTTGCGATATCGCCGATAGTCAGAGGAGCGGAAGCCATACTCAGTCCACCCAGCCGACTCGGTAAAATTCCCCGGCACCAGCGTCGTGTAATAGAAGTCACTGCCTGAGGCAATGCCCGTTAACTTTGCCTTGAGCAGATCATCTCGATACTGCTCTTTCAGTAGAGACATATCGCGCCGCATCACCTGATCGATAAAGGCATGGATCTTCTCGTAGTCATTCTTGTAGCCATTAGAGACCCAATCGGCCATTGCCGCCCGCACGCGATTACGCAGAATGTTGGCGTTGAGTGACCAGTAGTGCACATCTTCCGGACTACTAGCGGCTAGTGCTTTGATGCGGCGGGCGTTGTACTCGAGGGCAGCCGCTTCATAGGCAGCCATTTTCTCACGATAGATTTTCACCATCGGGCTGTCATCCGTCACCTCTTTTTCAATAAAGGTGGCGGTTTCCAGATCGAGTTCTTTCTCAATCTTGGTCGTGGTCAAGAGGCTCCGCAGCCGTTCAATTTTGACTTTGACATCATCAGGCAGCTCGTTATGCATTACCTGGGTCATGTCCATGATGTATTCGTACCGATCGGAGAGCGAGCCCTCATTATTCATTACGCTCATTTGGGCGAACTGGTTGTTGGTGCCAGCGACGTCGGGCACAAAGTCCACCATGCGCGAAAAGCTTTCTGCCTGGGAATATAGGCGACCCGTATCTGCAGCTCGCAGTTGGTCAATGAGTTCTGGCGTCAGCTCAGGGGGATTCTCGCCCGATAGAATCTCCTGAATGGCTTCTTTGGTCACGTTACCGGTGAGCCCCTGAGACAAAAAGTCAAAATCTTCAGGGCGGATAGGAATACCGACGGAACACCAGCTAAAGAAGTTGTCTTCAGACTTGGGTACCGTGTCATCACCATTGGTCAGAATGTCGTAAATTCCAGCCACGATGGAATTTGCTAAAGCACTTGGTTTTTCAAAAGACATCATTGTCTCCTTATCAGAATGTTGAGTTTGCAGAAACAAAGA
>CAZLYS010000666.1:0-3416 GCA_964563415.1 uncultured Halomicronema sp. | reverse complement strand
AGCGAAGTACTCTCATACCCTGCTACCCTCCGACTCTCCTCCTGTGCCCTGTTCCCTATCCCCTGTTCCCTACTCCCTATCCCCTATTCCCTAACGAAAAACCCCAAAGTCTGAATTCCAAAGCTCGATTTCCTCCATAATGAAACCAGGACGGCTTTACATTTCTTTAATCATGGCAAAAGACCTACAAGCGTTTTTGAAGCTACTGGAAGACCGGGGACAACTGCGGCGGATCAAGGCAGCGGTCAATCCTGATCTAGAGGTGGCGGAAATTGCCAATCGACTGTTGTTATCTGGTGGCCCGGCACTGCTGTTTGAGAATGTGCAAGGGGCTGACATGCCGCTAGCCGTAAACGTGCTTGGCACCTTAGAGCGCGTCTGCTGGAGCTTTGGGCTCGACTCGCCGCAGGAACTGGAGGCGATCGGTGAGAAGCTAGCGCTGCTGTATCAACCCCGCCCGCCCAAGAAATTTTCCCAAGCGGTGGAAATGGGCAAAGCCCTGTTTGACGTCGTCAGAGCCAAGCCCGATCGCGACCTTTTTCCCCCTTGCCATCATGCCGTGCTCAAAGGCGACGATGTGGACTTGACCAAGTTGCCTCTGCTGCGGGTCTACAGTGGCGATGCGGGCAAGGTCATCACCTTGGGACTGATGGTCACCAAAGACCCTGAAAGCAAGATTCCTAATGTGGGGGTCTATCGACTGCAGTTGCAATCCAAAAATACGGCGACGGTGCAATGGCTCTCAGTCCGCGGCCCTAGCCGTCATTTGCGCAAGGCGGCTGAGCGGGGTGAAAAGTTGGAAGTGGCCGTCGCGATCGGGGTTGATCCGCTGTTGATTCTTGCGGCTGCCACCCCGCTGCCCATTGACCTCTCGGAGTGGCTGTTTGCCGGACTCTACGGTGGTCAGGGGGTAAACCTGGCGAAATGCAAAACCGTCGACCTGGAAGTGCCTGCGCTGTCGGAAATCGTGCTCGAAGGCACCATTACCCCCGGCGAAACGGACTTGGATGGCCCAGCAGGTGACCATATTGGCTACTACGGTCCCCAGCGTGATAATGCACCACTGTTGCGGTTTCACTGCCTGACCCATCGCAAAAATCCAATTTATATGACGGCCTTTAGCGGTCGACCGCCTAAAGAAGACGCCATGATGGCGTTGGCATTGAACCGCATTTACACGCCGATTTTGCGGATGCAGGTGCCCGAAATCATTGACTTCTTTTTGCCGATGGAGGGGCTGAGCTACAAGGCTGCCGTCCTGTCTATTGACAAGAGTTATCCCGGTCAGGCCAGGCGAGCGGCCTTTGCCTTTTGGACGGCGTTGCCGCAATTCACTTATACGAAGTTTGTCATCGTGGTGGATAAGTCGATCAACATTCGCGATCCGCGTGAGGTGATGTGGGCTGTAACCTCTAAAGTTGACCCTACCCGTGACGTCTTTATCCTGCCGGAAAATCCGTTTGACCGCCTTGACTTTGCGACCGAGAAACCGGGCCTGGGTAGCCGCATGGGCATTGATGCGACTACTAAAGTCTATCCAGAAACCGATCGCCCCTGGAGTGATGAGTTGGTACCTGATCCAGAGACGGCAGCACTGGTCGATCGCCGCTGGGTGGAATATGGCTTGGGAGATTTGAACTTGCAGGATGTTGACCCCAACTTATTTGGTTATGACATCCGGTAGTGCTACGTCAATGCTCCGAATGACGATTCAGACTTCCAATCAGGAATCTCTAATAAATTGCCTGATGCTGCGCCTGACGTTTATCCTCCATTGAATTTTGCTTTAAAGGGGTATTCACCCGATGAAAATCAACATTCTCACGGTCGGTTCGCGGGGAGATATCCAGCCCTATTTAGCGCTTGGGGTGGGGCTGAAATCGGCAGGATATGACGTTCGGCTCACTACCCATGCAATTTTTGAGGCGTTAATCACGGGCTACGGTTTGGACTTCTTTCCCATTGGTGGCAATGTTCAAGCCATTATCCAAGGTGAAGCAGGACAAACCGCTATCGAAGCGGGGCGGAATCCGATCACGGTGCTACGGGAATTAACAAAAGCTTTGGAACCCCTGATGGCAGAGTGTTTAGAACAGTCTTGGCAATCTTGTCAAGATGCCGATGCGATCATCAGTAGCGGCACTGCCTTTTGGGGAGACGATATTGCTCAGCGACTAGAGCTACCCTCCTTTATCGGTCTCTTACAACCCGTGACGGTTACTCGCCAATTTCCTCATCCCCTAGCACCTACGGTAAACCTGGGCGGTATGTTCAACTGGCTCACCTACCAGTTTCTAAATCGGTTTTATTGGCAGCTCTTTAAACCCACGATCGCCCCCTGGCGACAAACCCACCTCAATTTACCGCCCCATCCAAGCTGTCCATTTTTAGGCGATCGCTGGCGTCAATTGCCCAAACTGTATGGCTTCAGCCCCACGATTGTGCCGAAACCAATAGATTGGGATGCTTCTTGTCATGTGACCGGCTATTGGTTCTTAGATGCACCTGATGATTTCACGCCTCCAGCCGGTCTCCTTGATTTCCTCCACAACGGGGAGCCTCCTGTGTCAATTGGTTTCGGTTCCATGTCTAGTCGCGACGCTGAAGCCATTACGGCCATGGCCTTAGAGGCCTTGCAGCAAACGGGGCAGCGAGGTCTCTTGCTGACGGGGTGGGGCGGCATTACCCAGACAGATCTGCCCGATTCCGTATTCAAACTAGAAGCCATTCCCCATGCTTGGCTGTTCCCAAAAATGAAGGCCATTGTGCATCATGGCGGTGCGGGGACAACAGCAGCGGCCCTCCGCTCAGGGGTTCCCAGTGTGGCGGTGCCATTCTTTGCAGATCAACCCTTTTGGGGCGATCGCACCGTCCGTTTAGGGGTAAGTGCGGCTTCGATTCCCAAGCGATCGCTCTCTGCGGGCAGACTGGCTGGTGCTATTCGACAAGCTATTGAGAGTCAGCCTTTGAGAGCCCAGGCAAAGCATATCGGTCAGACCCTGCAGGCCGAAGCAGGCGTCGCGGCGGCAATCAAGATCATTACCGACTCAATAGACCTCTTGCACGAATAAAATAAGGCCCCCTTCCGTCCCCCAAATTTGGGGGAAACTGCTCTTGAAGGTTCTGTATGTCCCTACCATGGGCTCGAAAGTCCCCCAGTATTGGGGGATTTAGGGGGCGCTCAGCATTGATGCAAGGGGTCTAATGAGATCGCATTCATCAGTCTAAATTCTGAGAAGCATTG
This sequence comes from uncultured Halomicronema sp., assembly GCA_964563415.1. GTDB lineage: Bacteria > Cyanobacteriota > Cyanobacteriia > Phormidesmidales > Phormidesmidaceae > Halomicronema. The sequence goes on along the minus strand of CAZLYS010000666.1, from coordinate 172 downwards.
AGCTGGCTGAGTGCTCTAAAGCACAAGTCGCGATACCCTGCTAAATTTTGTGCCAGCTTGCTTCCCTTATCTGTCACGAGGGGGATGCAAACTGACACCGTTGGGTATGAATCATGCGGTATAGCAGAATGCGGAATGCAGAGGTCGGAATTCGGAATTGAAATGCTTGTCA
>CAZLYS010000665.1:0-3417 GCA_964563415.1 uncultured Halomicronema sp. | reverse complement strand
ACTGTTATTCAAAAAGAAAGGCGGATAGCGTCTTAACATCCAAGTGTAGTTGGTTTCTGGTTTTCATGGCCATCAATCATTGGGGTTGATGGCCATTATAGTTTATCAACTTACCGACTGAGGCATGTTTCACCATTAAATGCACAAAGCATGAGTACTAACAAGAAGATCCCGGTATGGATCTACATTTTTGCTGTGATCAGTATCCTTAGCTCTGCGGTAGGAGTCTATGGAGGATATGTGGATGCCAGCTTTTTCTATCCTGAGTTTGCTTCAGCAGACTGGGGCTCAGGCCTCATTAAACATCTGGGAGGCATGTGGGCCTCTAAAAATCTAGCCATCATTCTCATTTTGGTATATGGTCTGATCAAGAAAGACTTTCGATGGTTAGCCGCCATCTTCCTTTTTAAGGGGATCAGTGATACGGTAGATATACTGTATGTAAATACCAGCTTTAGAGAGGGGAGTGCTGGAGGATTCCTCCCAAATCTTCTCAACTGGCTCATTCTTGCTCTACCAGGCTTATTAGCCGGGATTTACCTGCTAAAAAGAGCAAAGGCGGAAGAATAATTAGCTGAGAAGAAAGTCCCCAAAAGAGAAAAGTGTATGGATAAGTACCAATAGTGTATGGAGTGGTTGAGTTTCATATAGTAACTCGCTTATGTGATTCCGGAAGTCAATGTTAAAAAGTTCCAGGTACTGGGATCGCGCATACATCACTCTAATTTAACTCTATCATGAGACAATTATTGGTACTGTTTTTATTGTTTCTTGTAACTATCACAAGTATTAAACTTAATGCACAGGACAGTCCTGTGAATCCAAGTAATGTTTTTGTATTACCTATCAGAAAGGTAAAGCCAGGACAGGATATTGAAGACTTTAAGGCTAAAAGAGATGCTTATGTAGCACTGCTGGAGGCACCGGAAGGCACACTTACTGACAGAGAGTTTCAACCCTTCTTTGAATTTACAAACTCAGGTCTACCTGTTGACAGTGTGTTTGTAGGCCTGACCTCCTTTGCGGACTTTCCTACTTTTGGCCAGATAGGAGGTTCTATTGATACCAGCGTAGCCAATGCTTTCTTTTCTACCTTTGACTTTATCACTTTTCAGGTACTTCAACCTCTGGATCCGGAGGAGACCGTAGATCTGGATGACTTTGCCAATCTGGGAACTTCTCAGGTATGGGAAGTAGCTGTGAGAGATATCTCTCAGTATGAGAACTTTGATCAGGCAGACTATGAAGAAAAAAGAGACGCTTATCTGGCAGTACTGGCTGCCCAGTCTAACTTCGTGAGAGAGGTACAGTGGCGTTCCATATCAGACACTAATGTTGTGGTTGGGATGACTGTGTATAAAGATGCTCAGTCCTATGCTGCTGTGAATGCAGATACTACCTTCATTAATACCTACTTAGCTACCGGATTTCTTCAGAACTATCCTATCAATGTGTATGGAGCTATCCATAATGTGCTGAAAGGAACTCTGGACCCAACTTGTGTAGACATAGGAGAAGCCGCCTTCCCGGAAGATGTTACTGCCTATGAGGATAATATTTACACTTCTAACTACTTCAGTGGAGCCATTACTCGCACCAATGTAAGTACGGGTGAACGTATGACTTTTGCTCCTCCTGCTTCTGATGAGTTTTCATCTGCATGGGGATTAAGAATAGATCCGAATAATCAACTGCTACTGTCTATTGCGAACCAGTTTTATGATTTTAACCCTGCAAATGCCAAGGCAGGTAAGGTAAATGCCTATAATCTGGCTGATGGTTCTATTGCTGGATCATGGGCACTACCTGCTCAGGCAGTAGGGAACTCCATAGACATAGATGCTGCCGGAAACATCTATGTTGGAGACATTGGGCCTGACACACGCATTCTGAAAATAGATCCTCAGACTGACGAAGTTACTGTATGGGCGGATGACGCTCAGTGGACTGATGGAGGGTTTGGTACGGGAGGAATGGTGTTCAACCAGGAAGGAGCTTTCTATGTGGCTCATGCCGGTTCTCTCTGGTATGTACCCATCAATGAAGATGGAAGTGCGGGAGCCGCTACCAAAGTAACCCTTACTGGAACAATAGCACTGGATGGTTCAGAAACGGTGAATGCAGACGGAATGACATGGGCTGGAGATAATACCATTTTCTATGCTGAGAACGATGTATTCACGCCTGGACATAATGGAATTGTTCATAGGATTACGCTCTCAGATGACACTACCGGTCAGAGCACAGTATTTGATTCTGGGTTTGACGACTGCTCTGGTGTATTCCTGAATTCTTTTGAAGGAAAGAATACCCTGTATGTAAACGAATCACAGTTTGGGGTAAACTTCGGGGTAAACTTTGTTCCTACCAGTAATCCTTTCTGTGTGCGTGCATTTGAGATAGGAGATCTGGGAACACCTACTTCCATAGATGATAATTTGGGAGATGGTGTAGGGCAGATGTTTAACCTTTACCCAAACCCCACTTCAGATGAAATCACCATAGAGGTACTTACCCAGGAAAAAATTGAAGTTTTCGAGCTAATGAACTTACAAGGCCAGTTGGTAGAAAGCATCAATGGCGGCGAGTTGAGAAGAAATGCCTTCAAAGTAAATGTGAATAAGTTAAGTGCAGGTGTCTACATGGCTAGGCTGGTAGATAGTAAAGGCAATGGTTTGTCTCAGAAATTCATAATTAAATAAGGAATTTCTATCCTATTTAGTCGGTAAGCAGATCAGTTCATGGAATTGATCTGTTTTGCCGTATGTTGGATTAGGTTAGTTAGCCATGAAAGAATTAGAAATGACATCCTTTGGGGGAGGATCTTCATTTCTGGACCAGTTCTCCACTAGAGACAGATGCAAGGCACATGTATTAGTTGTTCTTTTTGAGGGGGAATTGAAGCTGGAAATAGATTTTGAATCCCAAACCCTATTACAAAATCAGGTCCTTATGGTACCTAAGGGGGCGGTCTTTGCCATAACTAAGAGGAATAATGTCAAAGGTCATCTCTTGCGAATCCACGATGAATTCTTCTCCAGACCTCAACGGGTCCTGATCTCTAGTTTACTGGTAAATCTTATTCAGTCTCGTTAGCTCTTTATCCAGCTTACTAAGGATGAATAGGAAGTAGTTCTGCCTTATTTTCAGATACTTGAGAATGAGTTGAGACATGATGAGAATCAGAATCAGACCTTTATCCTTCAGAATATCATGCTGGCCCTCTTAAATAAGCTGGAAGGAAGTATCCAACATATTGAAGGGCCTAACTCCTTCATTCATCTACGGCAGGAGTTTCAACGGTTTGTGGTCCTGCTTGAAGATCATTATAAACAGGAAAAATCTGTCTCCTTTTATACAGAACAACTGAACCTCACTTCCAAGCATCTGAATCAGGTCCTAAAAGAAGTACTGGAT
>CAZLYS010000664.1:0-3439 GCA_964563415.1 uncultured Halomicronema sp. | reverse complement strand
AGGTCAGAATGCGGAATTGAAAGGCTTGCCATCAATGGGTTTCAACAATTCCGAGTGACCGGAGCAAACTGCGGCTCGCTATATAAGCCTTGCTGGCATTGAGCTTCCCCCTTATTAAGCTATCCATTAGGCAGAACTCCGGCAAAGCCTTAGAGGGCAAGGGCTCTGGCTATCGCTTGCAGCGGGTCGTCAGACGGATATTTGGGCTGCGTTGAAGCCTTTTCTCTGGGGGCAAATCGAAATTGCCCCCAGCCCCCCATCGACCAGGACGAATCTGCCGTCCTGGACCTCGCAGACCGCGTGATCGGTGAATGATCTCAAGCTCCTGAGAGCGGTTGAGTTGGCACCTACCCCCTTTTCGGTGCGACAACCTGCTCGTGAAATTAGCGATAGGCCAGGAATCGAGCGACTTGTGTGTAACGGACAGCTTATTAAGGGGGATAGGAGGGGGATCTCCAATCGGTCGAAGTGTCGTCTAATTTTAAGGAATTGATATAACCACTCCAGCCGCGAGTAAACGGGTTCGCAATGCGGTTCAAAGGCCTGACAAAAATCATCAATGTCAAAACAGCTCTTCTAAACTGAGCATAGGAGGGCTCCGCTGAACTTGTTTTCTTCGTTTCAGCTTACGAGAACCCTTCTTTCCTTAGCCCGATCTCAGGTTTCTTATTTAGAATAGTGCTTCTATTATTTTGCTTCTCTTGTCATGCCGTGAGCTTATCTCGTGCTGCTCAGGGAGAGTGTTTTGCCTAATAGGCGTTGACACGCCGTTTGCGCGGTATTGAAAGTGGGTTGGAGTTTAATAGCCTGCTGATATGAGGCGATCGCAGCTCTATATTCGGCTAGTTTTTCTAGCATGTGACCTCGCTGATACCAAGCCCAATGGTTTTGCGGCTGTAAACGGATCACATTGCTGTACGCTTTGGCCGCTCGCTTAGGATGGCCGAGTTCTTCTAAAACTGTGCCCAGGCGAAACCAGGCAACATGATCGTCGGGTTGTAATCGAATGACAGTGTTATAAGCGATCGCTGCCGCTGCTAGATTATTCTGATTTTCTAGCGCCATGCCTCGCATTAGCCACATCGTGGCATCGTGAGGGTTATCTTTGAGAGCCTGGTCACAAACTGCAATCGCATCATCATAGTGCTGCAGCGTATAGAGCTCATCTACGCGCTTGAGGGTAATCAACAATTGCTTGCGGTGTTCCTGCGCAAGTTGAAAATCGGGTTTTAGCTCGATAGCGCGATCATAGGCCGCTAACGCTTCTTCTATCCGCTCAGTTTGTTCAAGAATGTGACCGCGATCGGCCCACACCCAGTAGTTTTTGGGTTGTAGCTTCAAGACCTCATCATAGGCTCCTAAGGCAGCTTCGTATTGTCCCAACTGTTCCCGGACCTTACCCAACTTCAGCCAGGCTAGATAATCTTCGGGCTGCTGCTGCGTCACTGTCTGATAGGCGTTGACGGCCAGAGCATATTGTTCAATATTGTCGAATGCCATGCCCAATTTGAGCCAAGCAGTCGTGGCGCTCGGTTGCACTTTGACCACTTTTTCGTAACAACGAGCAGCGTCATGAAAGCGATTCTGCTCAAATAGCTCGTCGGCGCGTTCTAACCAAGCAACATGAGCTTCAAGCGCTTGTGACGTTAAATCAATCTGGGGAGTAAAGGTGCCCTGAGTTTGAGAAGTCGCTTGCTGTAATGCATTCAAAGCTGCTCTAGCATCGGCATAGCGTTGGCGGTAGTCATAGCGCACCATTTTGTCTAAGACGTTAGCCAATTCTGGTCTGATAGAAACCAGTTCACGCCACATTAACTCACTTGTACTCGGATCTTTCGGAATGCGTTTGGGGTCGCGACCTGTGAGGGCCTGCAATGCCAAAATGCCCACAGCATAGATGTCGCTACTTAAACATGGGTGCCCAGCGATTTGTTCATTGGGCATATAACCGAGCGAACCAATAATCACGGTCATGCTACGAGGTGTGACCTCATTAACTGATTGATTGCTGATTTGCTTGACTGCACCAAAGTCGATGAGCACAATTTTGCGATCGCACTGTCGACGAATCAAGTTTGACGGTTTGATATCGCGATGAATGACTCCATGCTCATGAACTGTGCAAAGCGTCGTCAACACGTCATGAAGAATTTCAACTGTTTGAGTTTCAGTGAGACATGCCCCTAAGCGAATTTCTTCAGATACCAGTTCACCCTGGATGAGTTCCTGAGCCAAATAGAACTGTTCATTTTCTTCGAAATGTGCAAGTAATCGAGGAATCTGATCATGATTGCCTAAGACATAAAGTGCCTCAGCTTCGCTATTAAATAATCGACGTGCCGAATTGAGTGAAATACCGTCAGTGTTGCGGGGTTGTAGGCGTTTGACCACACAACGTGGATGCCCGGGTAAATGGAGATCGTTGGCCAGAAACGTCTGGCCAAATCCGCCACCTCCCAGCGGCTTAATAATGCTGTATCGGCTACCCAAAATCTGCAGGGACATGCGGTCGCACCCTTAGAGCTAATCTACACAAGAACTGTTTAAAGAGCCTTCAATCATCGCAGAGCAAGTGTTCGCACGATCGCTACCAGAATTTGCTGATATTTCTGGATGCTTCATCAGAATTGACCTTTACAGAGCCTTTGAATCACCCCTTTACGCCATCGAGTAAGATCTACTCAAGCCTAAGACTTATGAGTAAATTCCACGTAGCCGCTGCTCCATTTGCTCAAGACCTGTTAATGCTCTAACAGTTTTTTACTGACAATGGACAGGGTAATAATGCTGAACTCCATATCAATCAACCCCTCGCCACCTTTTTCCCAAAGCTTCTTTGGCTCATCGGTTTGTTAATTTCTTCGCAGTTCTATGACTCGCCTGAGTACAGTGTCACCACTCAGGAACAGGATGGACGCATACTCAGCCCTTCTTTGCAGAAATTTCATCATTTATAGAAGTTGTATCAGTTCTGCACAGCTTCATTGTCGATATGACAAAGGTGGCTAATGTTCTGCAGAAAGTACTTATATGACAAGAAATTCTGTCTTTTGTATTGTCTCCGTTGAACTGAGGTTTGCTATGCAGGGCTGCTTTGACTTGAGATAACCAAAGACTCAAGCAGATCTTTGAGTTCTGCATTTTTGAAGGGAATCACGAGTTTTGATAGGGACATCGCAAGGGACGAACTCCAACTTTTGATTGGGGATGCCAATAGGATGAAAACCCACATCCAATTGTTAGAAAACAAAAGAATTTTATAGTTAATGGCTTTACTAACCAAGCCTGAGCAAAGAGCTAGGTTTGCATTGATCTGAATTTATAAAGGAAGGTGATAGCTCTAACTTGCTCATTGTGGGTTGGTAGACATTCAATGAGCATCTAAATCTAACAATGAAATCTCGTCGTTTGTTATGACATTGCCCTCACACCATGGGAG
>CAZLYS010000663.1:0-3449 GCA_964563415.1 uncultured Halomicronema sp. | reverse complement strand
CACCGAGGATGACACGCCAGTGGATAATTTCGCTTCTGAAAAACAGCAGCGCTTGTTGACCGCTACCCTTTTCAGCAGTCTCAAAGAGCGCCAGCCGTTTATTGCGGCTGCTAACGTCGGCATTTACTACACCGACGACCAGCCGCCGATTGTGCCTGATGTGTTTGTCAGCTTTGGCGTGCAGGTCGCTAAAGATTGGTGGGTCAAGCAAAACCGCTGCTATTTGCTGTGGAAGTTTGGCAAGCCCCCCGAAATTGCGATCGAACTGGTTTCCAATAAAGTCGGTAAGGAGCTGACGGATAAACTCGCGATCTACGAGCACATGCGGGTTAGTTACTATGCCGTTTATGACCCTAAGCAACGGCTGAGCGAGAGTACTCTACGAGTTTTTGAACTTCGGGGTACGCAATATTTTGAGCTGTCCCAACCCTGGATGGAACATGTCGATTTGGGCCTCACTCTCTGGGAAGGAGAGCTTGAAGGGAGCGAAAATACCTGGCTGCGTTGGCAAGACGCAAATGGTAACCTTCTGCTGACAGGGGATGAACAAGCCGCCCAGGCCCAAGCCCAAGCGGAGCAAGAACGCGATCGCGCCGAGCAAGCCCAAGCCCAAGCGGAACAAGAACGCGATCGTGCCGAGCGCTTAGCGACCTACCTGCGATCGCAGGGCATCAATCCTGACGAATTGCCCCAGTAGCCCGATTCATCTACCCACAGATTTTGTTCGGCCTGCCTTTTACAATGGATGCCTGCACCTAACGCGATCTCACCTAAAACCTGTGGCTGACCAAACTCCTTTGCTGATGCTCGTTGACGGGCACTCCTTAGCCTTTCGTTCTTACTACGCCCACACCAAAGGGGCCGAAGGCGGGCTTCGCACCTCCACAGGCATTCCCACCAGCGTTTGTTACGGGTTTCTCAAATCGCTGCTCGATACCATCGAAGCTGAGCGCCCGCAATATGCGGCTGTCGCGTTCGACCTCGATCAGCCGACCTTTCGCCACGAGATGGCTGACGATTATAAAGAAGGGCGGCCCGAAGCTCCCGAAGACTTTGTCGAAGACGTCAAAAACCTGCAAGATCTGCTGGAAACCCTAGGATTCTGCGTGGTGACTGCCCCTGGGTTTGAAGCCGACGACGTCATCGGTACCCTCTCCACTTCCGGCAAAGTCGAAGGCTATCGGGTCAAGATTCTCAGCGGCGATCAGGATCTGTTTCAACTCATTGACGAAGATCAAGGGCTCGTCTCGGTGCTGTATCTCAGCAGCATTTTTGCCAAGGGACCAGGAAAAAGCGGACCGAAGGAATTTCAGGCAGAGCAGGTCAAAGACAAGCTGGATATTTTGCCGTCCCAGGTGGTGGACTATAAGGCGCTGTGCGGCGATACCTCTGACAACATTCCGGGCGTCAAAGGCATTGGCGCTAAAACTGCAGCTAAGCTGCTTAACCAGTACAGCACTTTGGATGCCGTTTACGCCGACCTCGACAACATCAAAGGTGCGACTCAAAAGAAGCTGCGGGAAGGCAAGGATAACGCCTACCATTCCCAAACGATGGCTCGCATCGTCACCGACGTAAAGCTGGAAGCCCATTTAGAAACCTGCAAGCTGACCGGCTTTGATTTGGATGCGGTAACCGCAAAGCTCAAACGACTGGAATTTCAACAATTCATCAGTCGCTTGCCCTACATCGAAGCGGCCCTCAAAGGCGAAGCCCCGCCCGAAAAAACCGCCAAAGAGCCGGTTCGAGAAGATCCCGATCTCGCCTTTTTCTCAGCGGAAGAAACTGACCAAGCGCAGGCAGTCAAGGCAGTCGATATTACGCCTCGCATCATCACGACAGAAGAAGCCCTTTATGACCTGCTGGATTTATTGGGCGAGCAAACCGATCCAGCAAATCCGGTGGCGTGGGATACGGAGACGACGTCACTGACGCCCCGCGATGCCGATTTAGTGGGCATTGGCTGCAGTTGGGGCAGTGGCAAAGCTGACCTGGCTTACATTCCTGTCGGCCATAAGGAGGGCACCCAACTCGACAAAGCAACCGTGCTAGAAGCGCTGCGCCCAATTTTAGAAGGAGCGGAGTTTCCCAAGGTATTGCAAAATGCAAAATACGATCGCCTCGTGTTGCGATCGCAAGGCATCCAGCTCGCAGGCGTCGTGTTTGACACGATGTTGGCCAGCTACATTGTGAATCCCGAAGTGAACCACAATCTCAGTGATTTATCTCTGAAATATCTCAACGTTTCCGCCCTGAGTTACACCGATCTGGTGCCCAAAGGTAAGACCATTGCTGACCTCCCCATTGTCGATGTGGCCGATTATTGCGGGGCCGACGTCCACACCACCTATCGCCTGACGCCCCTGCTCAAAGCGGAACTGGCTCAATACCCGGATTTGGAAAAACTCTTTAACGAGGTAGAATTGCCTCTGGAACCGGTGCTGGCTGAGATGGAGTACGAAGGCATTCGCATCGACTCCGAGTACCTCGGCAACTTCTCAAAGCAATTGGAGACGGACCTCAAAAAGATTGAGGCAGAGGCGTACGAACTTGCGGGTGAAGAATTCAACCTGGGGTCTCCGAAACAACTCAGTACACTGCTCTTTGAAAAACTAGGCCTCGACAAACGCAAATCGCGTAAGAACAAATCCGGCGGCTATTCCACCGATGCCTCGACCTTAGAGAAACTGCAGGACGACCATCCTGTGGTGAAGCTGATTGTCGAAAACCGGACGCTGTCCAAGCTCAAGTCCACGTATGTGGACGCCCTGCCCGAACTGGTGCGCCGCGACACCCATCGGGTTCACACCGACTTCAACCAGGCCGTCACCGCCACTGGTCGCCTGTCGTCGTCAAACCCGAACTTGCAGAACATTCCTATTCGCACTGCCTTTAGTCGGCAAATCCGGGCGGCCTTCATTCCCCAAGACGGCTGGAAGCTGGTGTCTGCTGACTATTCCCAAATTGAGCTACGGATTTTGGCTCACCTGAGCGAGGAGCCCGTGCTGATCGAGGCGTACAACAGCGGCGACGACGTTCACGCCCTCACCGCTCGGCTCTTGTTTGAAGAAGACGAAATTACCAAAGAACAGCGCCAAATCGGCAAGGTGATCAACTTTGGCATCATTTACGGCATGGGGGCCACGCGGTTTGCGCGGGAAGCCGAGGTCAGCCGCAGTGAAGCGAAGGCGTTTATCGATCGCTACTACGATCGCTACCCCAAGGTCTTTGACTACCTGCAGCAAATGCAGCGGGAGGCGATCGCCCATGGTTATGTGCAAACCCTGATGGGTCGCCGCCGCTACTTCAACTTCACCAGCGGTCAATTGCGGGCCTTGCAAGACAGTGACCCCAACGCGATCGATCTGGACAACCTGAAGCGCATCAACGGCTACGATGCGGGTCAACTCCGCGCCGCCGCCAACGCCCCAATCCAAGGCTCTAGTGCG
>CAZLYS010000662.1:507-3463 GCA_964563415.1 uncultured Halomicronema sp. | reverse complement strand
AGCGGGCAGGCTCATTGCTGCTTTGCTCAGCATGCGTTTGCTGGTTTCTGGCTGATGCAAAGTTTGCAATTGGGCTAACAACATGAAAGCAACTCAGGAAAATTCCCTCGTTGCCAGACTCAGGCAATCGTCCTGGGTCAAGTTAGGGGTGACTTATGGTGTGCTGAGTGCGATCGCGATCGTCATGTTGCTGCCACTACTCTGGCTGATCAGCACTGCCTTCAAGTCTCCTGAAGAAAATATCTTCGCCTTTCCCCCTCAATTTATTCCTGCCGCACCAACCTTTAACAATTTCATCACGGTCTGGCAGCAAAACCCCTTTGGCCAATACTTTATCAACAGCATTATCGTCGCTGTGCTAACCGTTGGCCTAAACTTACTGTTTTGCTCCCTCGCTGCTTACCCCCTAGCAAGACTACGGTTTGCCGGACGCCAATTTTTATTTGCGCTCATCGTTGCAACCATTTTGATCCCCTTCCAAATCGTCATGATTCCGCTCTATGTACTGGCGGTGCAGTTAGGATTGCGCAACAGTTATCTGGGCTTAATTTTTCCGTTTATTGCCTCGGCGTTTGGCATTTTTCTGATGCGTCAAGCATTTTTGGGTGTTCCTAAAGAATTGGAAGAGGCTGCTCGCATTGACGGTTGTTCAGAATTAGGGATCTGGTGGAATGTGATGATTTCTTCTACCCGACCAGCTCTTGTCACCTTGGCGATTTTTGTCTTCATTGGTGCCTGGAGTGATTTCCTATGGCCTCTGATCTTGCTCGATCGCCCCGAATATTACACCTTACCCCTAGGGGTAGCTAAACTCGCGGGCAGCTTTTCATTGGACTGGCGTTTGATTGCTGCAGGCTCAGTAATTTCGGTTTTGCCCGTCCTAGTTTTCTTCGTCGTAATGCAGCGATATATCGTGCCGACAGAATCTGGCAGCGGTCTCAAGGGGTAAATTAATCTCTGATGCCGCAAAAAATAATACAACTCCGTAGTTATAGAGTATGCTGGTTAAGACCCTGTCTGGGTCCGCAGTTGCATTCGTCTCTAGGAACTCAGCAACATGGGCACAACTCCACAGGTAGTAAATAACAACGCTTCTGTCATTGATGATTGTGAAGATGATTGCATGTTGTCAACGCTGTCACCTTCTGCTTTACAGCTAGTGGCAGATTTCTTCAAAGTGTTGTCTGAATCAAGCCGTTTGCAAATTGTGTGCCGATTGAGAAATGGTCCTAAAAACGTTTCTGAAATCATTGAACTGACAGGACTAGGACAAGCAAATGTCTCCAAACACCTCAAGATCCTGGCCCAAGCAGGCATCGTCACTCGCGATCAGCAAGGGGTTTGTGTTTTTTATCAGATTGCTAATCCTTTTGTCTTCGACCTTTGCGAACTCGTTTGCAACTCACTCGCTCAACAAATTCAGCAACAGACCGCGCAGCAAGTGGCACTCAACGAGTTTCGCCAAACTATCAGCTAGCCTTTACTCGTTTGAGGGATAGCCACTCTAAAATACAGACTTCAATTATTTAGGTTGGGTTTCACTGACTACTCCTTACCAAGGTACGCAAAAAGCCCCGGAAAATGTTTTCCGAGGCTTTTGTTATAGATGAATTTAGCGATCGCCTTTAGCGAATGTACTCTTTTAGAACGCTGTTGCGGTTAGGATGACGCAACTTGCGAAGCGCTTTTGCCTCAATCTGACGAATGCGCTCGCGAGTAACATTGAAGGTCTGGCCAATTTCTTCTAAGGTCTTCATACGGCCATCATCGAGACCATACCGCAGACGAAGAACATCACGCTCACGAGGGCTGAGAGTGCCTAAAACACCCTCTAGATCTTCACGCAGCAGACTCTTAGAAACTTCGTCTTCTGGAGTTTCGCCATCGGATTCGATGAAATCGCCTAGGCGAGAATCTTCTTCTTTACCAATGGGTGTTTCCAGAGAAATCGGCAACTGAGCTGATTTAGCAATAAACCGGAGTTTCTCAATCGTCATTTCCATGCTGGTTGCAATCTCTTCTTCAGTCGGCTTGCGACCCAGCTCTTGAGAAAGCAGCTTAGTAGTTTTCTTAATGCGGGAAATCGTTTCGTACAGGTGAACCGGTAGACGAATGGTGCGAGACTGGTCTGCGATCGCTCGAGTAATCGCCTGACGAATCCACCAAGTTGCGTATGTAGAGAACTTATAGCCTTTCTCGTGGTCAAACTTTTCAGCGGCTCGAATCAGGCCCAAACTGCCTTCCTGAATCAAATCTTGGAAAGACAAGCCACGATTCATGTACTTTTTAGCGATGGAAACGACGAGCCGGAGGTTCGACTGCACCATCTTGTCTTTAGCTCGGCGCCCCAAGTGTAAGCGCTTCTGGAAAGCTGGTAAGGGCATATCAACGGCTTCTGCCCACTCAGCATCTGTAGGCTCGTGATCAAGACCATCCATTAACTCGTCACGGATGCGTTCAAGCTCGAGCAAATCCGCAATCTTACGTGCAAGTTCAATCTCTTCTTCGGCACGCAAGAGACGAATGCGGCCAATTTCCTGTAAGTAGAGGCGAATGGAATCTTCGGTGTAGTGCTTCTTTTTCGTTTGACTACGGCGAGTTGTCTTGCCCTTGGTTGCTTTTGCAGGAGCTTTTGCTGCGCCAGCGTCGTCAGAATCGTCAAATTTAGATGAGCTGTTATCGCTATCAATTAAAAGCTCTAACTCGTTCTGTGGCTTAATTGCCCCGAGCAATTCTTTCGCTTGAGTCATGCCGCGTTCCTCGTGCTCCTTCGTGCGTGATGCTTTCAAATCAAAGGCTTGTTCAGCTTAACATCCTGCTATTGTCATGACCTCAGGGCAAGATGTTGTCAAATGCGTAAGAGCTTTAACCAACATACTTAGACGAGGCCAAAACACGTCTTTAAAGCAAAGACAAAAACAAATTGCGCAGCTTCAGGTAGAAACGCTGCACGGCA
>CAZLYS010000662.1:0-497 GCA_964563415.1 uncultured Halomicronema sp. | reverse complement strand
TATGTGTCGGGCTAAACGAAAAACCTTTTGAATGTGCAGCAAGTCAACCAGACTAGTTTGAATCTGTGTTTGTGACCTGCCTCACATGATTGTAGCCGCACAAACCAGGTGACTACCACTCCTTTTCAGTATAAATCCGACAGAATTCACCTAAAAAACACACTATTAGATAGTTCAAATGCACCAAAATTCATGATGCAGCTTATCTTGTCAATCTCTTTCAAGCCTATTAATGAAGGGCTGTAACCAGTTTTGGAAGACCGAAGAGAAAATAATATTAAATTATCAAGAACTTATAATTAAAATATCTATACATCAAAGATCTTGATCTGAGATCTGGCTTTAGGCGGTTGATGAAGTGTCCTATGAACTGCAAATCCTGTTGGTTCAGTAGCTAAGCCGCTTGGTACCTCCATATATAGGGTGTTGGCTAAGTTATACATTTAATGGGAGTGTGACGGGTTCTGCGTCAAGTCCACTCCACGCTAAAATCAGCT
>CAZLYS010000661.1:0-3463 GCA_964563415.1 uncultured Halomicronema sp. | reverse complement strand
AGGGCACGTTATCCTGTGCTACGGTTGGAGCGATCATAATTCCTAAGAGTAGAAATAAAAAAATAAGGTTTTTCATGGGGTTTCTTTACTTGTTTGGTTAGTAGTTTCTGCTCTCTTCCTATCCAAGTAAGTTAATGAAATGATATACTACTCCCAACCACAGTAACCTAATACTTTGGGATGTGGAAATATTCTTGCTGTGTTTAGGAAAAATCCCCCCTGCCCCACTTCTCCTGAAGTGCCAGATAATTCTCTCGAGGCTGGCAGTTCACCCAGTTAATTCCATGCTTTTTGCAGGCACGAATGTGAAAGACTAAACCGATTAAGGGGTGGAGAATGATAAACAAGAGGCTGTAGGCACCCACATAATAAGTGAGAATACCTGACACGCCCATGTAGAAGAAAAACTTAGCAGGTATCTTCCATCTGGGGTGGACAAATCTACCTGAATGAAGATAGCCCAGTCCCCAAATCAGGAAAGCTGCTAACAGGTAAGGAAGAGTCGCAGACATGTTTAGGCCTTCTTCTTTTTCATCATATCCCAGGCGAGCATGATGAAACCAACCGCCATAAAAATAAAGAGAGATAATAGGCCGACATCTATCTTCTTGGATTCTGACAAGCTCTCCCACTCCTCTTTCTCAAATAAGTCTTGGTCTCGTAAAATCTGAAAGAGTTGCTCGTCTGTGGGGCTGGCTATCCAATCCTTACTCCCCCCATCCTGCATGAGGCCATCAAGGTTGGCGTACTTTCCTCCTTCTTGCAGTAGGGCTGTATTTTCTATTTCTGATCTATGGATGGTGATGCCTTGAGGCGTTTTTTCAATGGCTATCAGGAACCAAACATCCTCAACAAATTTATTTAGAAAGAAAATATCGTTTGCCTCTCTGACCTTCAACTCAAACTTCTCAACCGAGCCTAGTTCATCTGTTTGAAAGTATTGTTCTGCCAGACTTATCTCGTAATTCACTTCAGCAGGGATAAAGTAATATCCATTGATCTCCCTGATTTTAGTCGTCTCAGAAGTTTCTTCATTATAGATGATATGGAGTTTCCCCTCAATCTTAATGGATAGGCCCTCCCCATCAGCTTCACTGATAAATGTATCCAAAGAATCCTTTGTAAGGCCTAGGGAAAGGGAAATTTGACAGCTTTGGTCGTCCAGTCTATGAATCTCCAGTAGCTCCGCACCTTCTCCATTTTCACGTATGAACATACCATCAAAGAAGTCAGGCAAATAGCTTACTTCATCTGCAGTCTGGGGGACAGGTTCCGTAAAAGTTAAGGTCTTACAGGAAGGCGCCAGAAAAAGTGCGATTACGCCTAAGGAGAAAGTGAAAATGCGAAAAGCAAGCCTTTGCATAGCTGATAGTTAGGTGTGTAGGAAATCTATTATACTCAGAACTGATGTCTCAGGTTCTTAATCTTATCTAATAGAGTATCCTTTTCATAGAATTCCACACCGTAGTGCTAAATAAAAAGAGGCTCTTTCTCCCAAATACCCCATCATGCGCTACTATTGCTCCCTACTAGCCCTATCATTCATTTTTATTGGTTGTGCAGAGAAGACTCCTCCTCCACCTAACATCATTCTGGTATTGGTAGATGACCTGGGCTGGAGTGATCTAAGTTGTCAGGGAAGCAGCTTCTACCGCACCCCCAACATAGATAAGCTGGCAGCAGAAGGGATCCGCTTCACCAATGCCTATGCAGCCTGCGCTGTTTGTTCTCCTTCCAGAGCTGCTATACAGACAGGTCGGTATCCTGTGAGGCATGGGATCACGGACTGGATCAGGTCCCGTTTTCAGGGTGGAGACATCCCTGAGAATAAACAGAACCCCAACGGATATGTAAATCCCCCTGAATTTGGGCGCTTATTTACACCAGAGAATGCCCTCTGGATGGAGAAGGAAGAACAAAGCCTGGCTGAACTCCTGAAAGGAAAAGGCTACCATACAGGCTTCATCGGGAAATGGCATTTGGGTACAGATGATTGGTATCCTGATCAGCAAGGCTATGATGAAAATCATGGGGGATGTGATTATGGGCAGCCTCCTCACTACTTTGATCCCTACAAGAGACCAGATCACCCACATCCTATGATACAAGCTGGGATTCCGACCCTGGCACCCAGAGATAGCGGAGAATACCTGACAGATAGGGAAGCCTTTGAAGCCGTCAGTTTCATTGAGAGAAATAAAGAGAGGCCCTTCTTCCTGAGCCTGGCGCATTATGCTGTGCATACCCCCATACAGGCCAAGGATGCTTTGACAGCCCTTTATGAAGAAACTGCAGACAGTTTGGGAACAGCCGAGTACGCTGCCATGGTTCATTCTGTAGATGATGCCATGGGAAGTATCCTACAAGCGTTAGAAGAAAACGGCTTACGTAAGAATACCCTCATCATTTTTACCTCTGATAATGGAGGCCTTGACAGAAATGGAAATCCCACTAATAATACTCCGCTCCGATCAGGCAAAGGGTTTCCCTATGAAGGAGGGGTACGTGTCCCATTCATTGTGTCATGGCCGGCAGCAGTCCCTGTGAATCTATCCTCAGATGAGCCTGTGATGGGCATAGATGTATTCCCAACTCTGGCAGAGGTAACCCGATCCCAATCCCTCCAGAAAATTGATGGTGTTTCTTTGGTCCCACACCTACAGCAGCCTGAGCAAAAAAGCCTAAATAGGGAAACTTTATTCTGGCATTTCCCCCATTATAGGTACAAGCAAGTAGGCCCTTACAGCATAGTGAGGAAGGGTAAATGGAAAATGATTAAATTCTACGAGGAAGAAACAGTTGAATTGTATGACCTGGAGAATGATCTTTCTGAGAAATACGAACTGGCAAGCAAACATCCTGAGATCGTGGAAGAACTGGAAGGCTTGCTTGAAGACTGGTTAGCTTCTACTCAGGCAAAAACACCTAAATTGACCCTATAAGATGAACACACGCTACTTACTACTACCATTAGCCTTTATCCTAATAATAGCTTGTCAACCTCAACAAACTCAGCAAGCAGAGGAAGTTCAGTCAGGTCCGGAATGGGTACCTCTCTTTAACGGAGAAGACCTAAGTGGATGGATTCCCAAGATTAGAAACTATGAGCTGAATGATAATTTCGAAAACACCTTCAGTGTTCAGGATGGTGCTATGACAGTGGGCTATGATGGTTACGGACCATTCAACACTCGTTATGGTCATATCTTTTATGAGCAGCCTTATTCTCACTACCACTTTCGCATGCAGTACCGCTTCTTTGGAGATCAGGCGGAAGAAGGGGAAGGCTGGGCATACAGGAACAGTGGGATCATGGTCCATTGCCAGTCTCCTGAGAGTATGCTGAAAGACCAGGACTTCCCTATTAGCATAGAAGTGCAGTTACTGGGTGGTGCGGAAGAAGGAGACAGACCTACTGCCAACCTTTGTACGCCGGGTACGCATGTGCATATGGCGGATACCC
>CAZLYS010000660.1:0-3464 GCA_964563415.1 uncultured Halomicronema sp. | reverse complement strand
ATCGCCGCTTCAGCCACTGCCAAAGCCTGGGAATCAGCCTCAAAACAGCGAGCAATGTCGCGAAACATATTGCGGGGAAACTGGTCTAACAAAATAATGAGAGCAAGGGCCGAACGTGGCTGTTCGAGCCAACTATCGAATGCGCCCTGACGAGCTTGTTCATACACGGTGAGAAAGCGATCGCGAACTTGCTGGTCAAAACTGGGATCTTTGTAGAACCAAACTTTGCGCTGCTGCCCATATTCACTATTCGGAACTGTGGGATCATCGAACCAGAAGGTCAAAATTGCTTGAGCTTCCGGCCAAATTGGTGTTGTCATGACGGATTGAGAACACAGTAATGAGCGATCACGCTGCCCTCTTGTGCATGGCCATTAGGACGGCGCGATCGCTCTTCATAAGGAGATTACCGAGAAGGTTTGACCTAAGCGCCCACCGCCTCTTTGGCGGCATACATAACCTCAACATCAATGTTTGAATGGCCATGATCGCGGGCAAACTTTTCGGTATTACGCTTGACCTTGCCACGAACAAAACCAGGAACCCGTTTGAGTTCCGTCAGAGCGTCTGTTGTCCACGTTAGATCACCATCGGCAGAGACGGTCTTCGTGATAACTTCCTTGGTGTCATGACCGCCAAAGATCTCCAGCAAATGATCTTCCATACCGAGGGTAAAGGAGTTATAGATCAAATCCACCAGCTGGTTGGAGCCTTCATAGCCTAAGAAGGGGCGATACCCCACGGGGAAGTTCTGAATATGGATGGGTGCGGCAATGACACCGCAGGGAATATCCAAACGCTTACCCACATGCCGCTCCATCTGAGTCCCAAAGATGGCGGCTGGTTCAATGGTCGCAATTTTGTCCGCGATCGCACCATGATCTTCACTGATCAGAATTTCATCACAGTATTCACCCACCTGTTCGCGGAACCAGGCTTCATCGTATTTGCAATAGGTGCCTGCGAGCACCACATGAATGCCCATTTCCCGCGTCAAGATTTTAGTCATGGCGGCAGCGTGGGTACTGTCACCGAACACCACGGCCTTTTTACCCGTCAAATTTTGGCAGTCAATGGAGCGCGAAAACCAAGCCGCATTTGACACAAACCGTGTTTGCTCGTCGATAAAGGCTTCGTAGTCGACTGTGGCTCCCTGCGTATTCAAGACCTTTTGAATGGCACGGATACAGCGGGCCGTTTCCACAATGCCCATTGGTGTAATGTCTACCGTGGGTTGATCAAAGGTTGACTGCAAATAAGCGGCGGTGGTTGGCCCTACCTCACGATAAGGCACGAGGTTAAACCAGGCACGGGGCAACTGCTTGATCTGATCAACCGAGGCTTTATCGGGCAGCACCAGATTGACCTCGATGCCCAACTCGCCCATCAGCTTCACAAGCTCGGTGCAATCATGATTATTGTGAAATCCTAGTGTGGTGATCCCGATGATATTCACCGATGGATTCTCGGTTTTCTCAGTGGGTAACTCACCTTTCTTCTGGGCTTTTTCGATGTAAAACTGCACAATCTGCTGCAGGGTGCGATCGGCTGCCTGCAACTCGTTCACCCGATAGTGGTTCACATCAGCCAGCAACACATCGCATTGGGCGTCTAAACTGGCCCGCTCCACAAAATTCTGTAAGTCTTCTTGCAAAATGCTGGAAGTGCAGGTCGGCGTCAGCACAATCAGATCAGGATTTTCCTCGTGATCTTTGCGCACGATATTGTCGACGACTTTTTCCTGAGAGCCTTGAGCTAAAACATGGCGATCGACGATGCTGGCAGTAACGGGGGTAAAGTCCCTCTCTCGCTCTAGCATTGACCGCATGACGTTGAAATAGTCGTCGCCCAAAGGCGCATGCATAATGGCATGCACGTTTTTGAAAGAACTCGCAATCCTGAGGGTGCCAATATGCGCAGGACCGGCGTACATCCAGTAGGCCAGCTTCATATAGTGAGTCTCCTGTCGTGAGGTCTAAAACTGCTTGTGAGGTTTTTGCCGAAAACCCTCGCTATCCTTCAACGCAGGATCCATTCTTGAGTGATTTTGATTGCCGTTGCAATCACGGAGCTATGTTTTCTGTAAGCTTCACTATAGTCAGCGATCGCCGGGAATTGGCGACTGTTACCCCAGCATTCACACACTGCAAAATTACTCAATAGTTCGCTTGCTGTGGATGGTGTCATTTTTTTGCAAGCGTCACCACTAGCGGCTGGAATGCTGCATGACTCAGACCACTTCAAACGGCCACTTCACTAAAAATCCATCAATTAGCAGTGACTTAGACCTGTGCCGATTTCAACGCATCATTAAGGTCCATGGCGATATTCTGCTGAATATTGCCATCATTTAGCCAATTAAGGGAGCACTTTTGTGGTGGAAATTCAAATATCGCCCGCCAGCGCACCAGGGTCACGACAGAAAAGCGGTGTTTCTCTACATCAAGAGCGATAGTGCGATCGCCGGAGCCAACACCCAAAATACAATAGCTTGCAGGACGAGGCGTCCACGATTTTGTTCTCTCGCCATTAGGCTCTTACTCCTGCTCACTGTGGAGCGTAAATCGTCGCCGGATTGGGGTAATTAATCTCAAAATGCTGGGTTGATTGAGTGATGTAGACCAGGCTGCCCAGAAACGTGATAGTCGCGATCGGGTCTTCTCAAAGTTGGCCACAACTACTGAATTCAGAAAAAGTCAGACTGAAAAAAAGAGGATAAAACCCGCAGTTTCACTGTTTTAGTTAGCGGGACAAAGGTTGGTCTCAAGCTCTCAAGGTCAAATACAAATCAACAAAACTTATGACTAAGCAGGCGACGTCAAAGCGATCTCAATGCTTTCAAAACACTTTGGGTGTTGATACCAGATGGCAATTTTTCCCTGATCGATGTTCAAGCTATGTGATAACTCACAGATCTCCATATCGCCAAGGGGGCTGAGAGTTTCTTTGGGATCACTCTTGAACGGTGTCTCTGGATACGATTTTGCTTAGTTCTGAGGGCTGATCAGCCTGGGATGGAGAAGGGTTTGGTGGAACTGAAACTAATGGTGATCGCCCTTGTCGCACACCCCATAACCAGTGCCACAGGGGCAATAAATAGAGGTATATCGCATAAGGAATAAAGCTGGCATCCGCCAAGATTACGGTGGCTGGTACTAGCCCCGCGATATTCCACGGCAATAACGGGGCAATGACGACCGCCGAATTTTCGATGTCGATGGCGAGGGTGTCGGCATTCGCTTGGGTGGCGACGTACTGCGGTTGCACAATCTGATGCGTCAACAAAATGGCAATTGTTTGAGTGCAGCCAAAGGCACTGGTCAGAAAGCTCGCCACCACGGTACTGCTAAATCGACCCCGAGAGCCGGGCCAGCGGGCAAGAGCTTGGCCGACTCGATTAAACGTCCCGCACCCCGAGAGTAGTCCAGCTAACGCCGTGGAAACCAACACGACGCTGCAGACCT
>CAZLYS010000659.1:0-3466 GCA_964563415.1 uncultured Halomicronema sp. | reverse complement strand
CCCGATAAGGAAAGGGGCTCGTACTGCCGGTATTCAGATTGCTAAACCGCTGCCCATCCTCATCTAGGGGCGTGAAGAACGACTCACCAAAGAAGACAACTTCATCGTTGATGAAATCTAGCCCCGTAGGATTAATCGTGTTCGTATTACCATTGGAAAGCGCCGCCCGAATGAATGTGCCCGCTTCAGAAGCGCCAGTATTGGGGTTGAGCTTAAGCAAGACACTCGCTTTTGCACCCCCACCAGGACCGTAGCCAGCGAGCCATCCTCCCTGAGTTAAATTCCCAAATGTGTTTGCCCCGTTGGAGCCACCATCAGCGGTGAAGACTCCGTATAAACCTTGAGAAGCTTCGTCCCACAGTAAGCCAACACCGCGACCATCAACGGGGGACGTGTCATAACGCTGAATCCAATCACGAGTGCCGTTGGTAAAGCTGACCACGATCGGGTCTTGGTTATTGCCCCCAATTTGATAGGTGCCAATGTAAATTGTGGTGTCGCCAACGGCAATGCGGGCCACATCGCTGTTCTTTAAATCCTCTTCCGAGGTGTCTGGGGTGAATTTGGCAACGTCATTGTTTAAAGAGCTAAAGGCTGCAGCCTGAGTCGGCAGGGCATTTAATACGCCCAAAGTAGCCGCGATCGCAGCAGTCAAAATTACTTTCATGGTTTTTCCCTGAAGGTGTTTTCAGATGATTGGCAGGTGAAACCAGTGAGAGAAAGACGGTTTTTGTAGGGGGCCAGCAACAGACATTAAGCATGAGTTCAGGATGGGCAATTGAGTAGTGTCAAGGGATACTTAACTCAAGTCAGGCCTAGTCTCGCCTCAATTAGACAACAGGCAATTGTCACGACTTTGAGTCCATGGCAACAAGTAGCTGCGGTCAGTCTAGAAGTTGAATCTTCTAGCTCAAATTGTGGATAAAACTGAAACCAACTGGTTTAACCCGAACTGTAGCCAACTCACTTTTCTTCTAGGAATCCATGGGCTGAAAAAAGCAGACTTATTATCCTAGACATCCTGTAGACATTCGCGGGCAAGTGTCGTCTCTTCTGACTCTGAAATCACCTGTTCCTGGTAGACATGCACCATCAGAGCACAGAAAACGCGATCGCGTCATCATGAAATTCTCCCAAAGGGAATTGGAGCAATCTCCGTAAAATTCCGAGGTCATCTCAGTGCAACGCAGCGGTTTTCTTTGTAAGAATTTCACATATTGAGGGTATTACTGGCCTCTGTGAAAATATTGAATCAAGGAAGTATCAGTAGATCCGTAATTTCCACTGCGTAGTAGAGTGATTTCTGAAGTTGTGATGAAGCGGGCACACATTTATTTGAAAGGCCCAGAGTAGAGATAACTCTGCGACCATACAGATTGCCCCAAAGAGCTACCACTCTTCAGGGCGATGAAACATATCTACATTGGAAAATCAATGGCTTGGTAAACTGGGCTACTCACAGATTCCCTTTCAGCCCTGAGCGCAACTCATCAATTCTCATGATGCGTGGTAATCAGTTACACCTGTGCGCTTGGTAAAGCTCCCAATGCGGTAATGGCAACCCCCAAAAACAGACACATGGGTTGCCGATGCAAGCAGATTATGTTGTGCAAAGGTGCGACTCGCTAATGCAGCACTCTCCTGCGTTCAAGAAGTCGTTGCTGGCTCTTCTGGCGGCGTGTCTGCAACTATCTGAACCTCCTCCTGAGGAGGCACACTATCTGAATCCTTAAAGACAATCCGGAGTAATGGTGGTGCGACAAAAGTCGTCAAAATGACCATCACAATAATCGCTGCTTCCAACGATTCTGAAAGGGCACCGCTGGCAGAACCGACCCCAGCAAACACCAAGCCAACCTCACCTCGAGGAATCATCCCGACCCCGATCGCGAGGCGATTGATGCCAGGCTGACCAACTATAGCGAAGCCCGTGACCACCTTACCGATAATCGCTACCAACACCATGAAGGAAGCAATGATCAACCCTTCACGATTGGCCGGATTGAGAGGGTTAAGGACGCTGACGTCGGTGCGGGCTCCCACAGTCACAAAAAAGACCGGCACCAGCATATCAGCGATGGGAATAATCTGTTCCTCAAGTTCTTTATGCTTGGGCGTCTCGGCCAAAATCAGACCAGCCGCAAACGCCCCCAAAATGGCCTCTAGCTGAATCGTGGCAGCAATGTAAGACAGGACAAACGCAAAGATTAAAGAGGTAATAATCAACTCGCCGCGGGTTTGCATTTGATCTACCAGTCCCACAAACAGCGGGCTGAGCAGACGACCCACAAAAATGGCACCCACCAAAAAGGCCGCCGCACTGACGATCAAAATGACCACATTCTGGACTTGAATTTCTCCCGTTTTGGCCAGACTGGCCACCACTGCCAGAACGATAATGCCGAGTACGTCGTCTAAGACCGCCGCACCAATAATAATTTGCCCTTCCTTAGAACCCAGCTTTTGAATTTCGGCCAGAACTTTAGCGGTAATGCCAATGCTGGTTGCCGTGAGAGCGGCACCCGCAAAGACAGCCGGTATCGTTGCGATATTAAAGATGGCAATTAGGCCAGTGGTGCCCAAGGCAAAGGGTAGGACCACCCCAATGATCGCGACGATCGCCGCTTGAGGCCCGACCCGAATCAACTCTTTCAGGTCAGATTCCAACCCAATCTCAAAGAGCAAAATGATAACGCCCAACTCGGCCAAGATTGAGACAACCTCACTCTCTCCCTTAAAGACCGAAAGCAATCCTTCAGCTCCTACATCGCTGGTGGTTTCAACCAGTTGCATGAGTACGGAGCCGGTTTCCCCCGCTCCCTCAGGAAAGACAATGAGGTGTAACGCAGATACACCAACGATGACACCCCCTAACAACTCTCCCAAAACGGGCGGCAAGTTCACCCGAGCGCACAACTCGCCGCCGACTTTGGCCGCTAGGTAAACCGTAATCAGGCTGAGTAGCACTCCTGCCAACACGAGGGGCTCAATCTCGGCTTCGGCCACTTCAGCCAGAAGCGATGGCCAAGTGGCTGTGTCGGGAAGCACCGCCGTGAAACTGCCGAAAAAACCAAAGCAGGAAAGTGCATCCACCATACGGGCTGAAAAAACGCGTCTTACATACCTTACATGAGTTCAGCAATTAGCCAATGTTCAAACCGATCAAAACCGGAATTTTGGACGAATATTGCCGAGTTGGCGTGTTCTGGTGCGTCTGACTAAATACCAATGCTCTAAAATTGGACTACACATCTGCCAAATGGAAAGATCCCCCTTAAGAACTATCCTTTACACAAAAGTCGTTCTATTGCTTACATGGCAAAGGTTTCACGACCAGTTTAGAACGCTAGACAACTGCATTAACTTGCTCGATCCGTCTCAAAAACTAGTCCAAGCTCCCACAGATAACCTGATCTGCGAGGTCCAGGACGGCAGTTCGTCCTGGTCGATGGGGGTCTGGGGGCAA
>CAZLYS010000658.1:0-3481 GCA_964563415.1 uncultured Halomicronema sp. | reverse complement strand
CTGGTCATTGCTGAGTCTGGCATCTCCCTAGCCAAAGTGCTCAACGTGGAAGCAACACATCTGGAGGCAACTCTTTCGTTTGATTGAGTTGATTGGTGCGATCGCGGTCGATGCCGTATTCCCCACAAAGGCAGTTACCCAAAAAAGTAGATATATTGAGCCTTTCAGAATATCTGCCCGACAGGCGCAGACGATATGGATAAGTTGTAGCCTATCCACCTAACTTGGCAGGATAATTGCGAATAATCAGTCTATCCCCCTTGTCTTGGGTAGGTAGACTGCAGCTGTAGATCTAAATAAGAGTTAGCTCAAAACCACTCATAGGTGACTGGTACTATTTTCCGAATGTCAGTTGTGCAAAATCTAGCCTCCCCCTTATAACGGTATAGAAAGAAGCGCTCACCCGACCTAAACCGTAGGCTAGGTGGACGCTCTTCTAAGGAAGCTTATTAGCTAACGTCTCGAATCCGTGGTTAGTTGGTGAGGGGCAGCGCTCAAACTGTTGCCAGGTAGCCGATAGAGAATTATCAGTCCGATCGCAGCTACGGCGACTTCAATGATGGTTGCGATCACCAGGCTGTCAGATGGCATCCCGTCCAGCACAAGACTTAGCAGGCGAGAGAGCCCGAAAGAACCGTAGACGAGAACGGTCAGAAGCACTGCCAGCGATCGCAAATGATTGCGAAAAGTCCCGGTGAGTATACACAGACCACTGCCAGTCAGGAACCCGCCAGGGGCGCGAATTTCGGAGAGTAAGCTGGGGTCACTGCCCAACATAATCCCATCGCTGGCGTAGAAGGCATGGGGGGTGATCAGAATGGTGCCGCCAATGGCCAGCAGCAGCAGGCCAGATAAAGAGAGAAAGATAACAGTCAGGCGCTTCATGCGACGTTCCTCCAAGTCAGGGGGTTGGAAATCTCACGGGCAAAATCAGAAAAATCTCTAGGCGGACGTCCCAACGCCCGCTGGACGCCATCGGTCACATGGGCATTGCGGCCATCTAGAACAGTGCCAAACAGATGATCCATGAGCCAGACCACATGCTGGGGTGACCCGGATTCTGCTACTGCGGCCAAAAAGGTCTCGTGGGGAATCTGTTGATATTCGATGGTGCGGCCCATGGCTTGGGAAAGTTCTGCTGCCGCTGCCGCAAACGTCAGCAGGCGGGGGCCAGAGACTTCATAGATTTTGCCCCCATGGTTGGGTGCGGTCAGAGCCGCGACAGCCACATCGGCGATGTCATCAATGTCGATAAAGGGCTCTGGAATATTGCCTGCAGGGAGGGTGATGCAACTGGCCTGCACCATTTCCGCAAACGCCCCTTCCGAAAAGTTCTGGCAAAACCAGCTAGCGCGAATAATGGTCCAATCCAGGCCACTGCTCTGGACAATGTCTTCCCAGCTATGGGCGTCGGTCTCGCCACGACCGCAAAGGAGCACTAACCGCAGCACCCCATTGCGCTTGGCGGCATCTACGAAAGCGGCGATGGTATCGTTTGAACCTGGGATCGGTAGATCCGACGGGTAATTGATATAAACAGAGGTGACATCTTCGAGACAGGCATCCCAGCTGGATTCCTGAGTCCAATCAAAGGCGATGGCAGCACTGCGAGAACCCAGGCGAATCGGGTGGTCCAGAGCCTGGAGTCGGGAGGCGACCCGCCGCCCGGTTTTGCCCGTCGCACCGAGGACTAGGGTGAGCCCCTTGGGAGACGTAAATTGTGGATCGTTGTCGTTCATAGCTTGCTCCTTATCGATTCTGAAGCGACCGATTTGACGTTATGCTTGCCGCCTCAACTAGGATCTATGATGGGGGCATCGTCCTGGACGAACAATGATTTTTTGTCCTGTATTTTTGACTAATCGTCCAAATCTCCTGGACGAACAGACAAATCGAAAGAGCCTAATGTCCTCTGAGACTACCTACCCTACGCCCAGCCCCCTGCCACCCAGAGACCCCCTCGGTGAGGTGCTCCACATGCTGCGCCTTACCGGCACCCTCCATTGCCGAGCCGAGTTGACGGCACCGTGGGGGTTAGATGTCCCGCCGATCGACGAGTGCATGGTCCTAGAGATTGTCAATGCCGGTCGTTGTTGGATTGAGGTGGTAGGGGAATCCCCCCGTGAACTGCGCGAAGGGAACCTTATCCTGATGCCCCACGGAACAGCCCATGTTCTTCGCAGTGATGTCAATGCAGAGACCCAGCCGCTGTTTGATATTCCTGTAGAGAAGATTAGCGATCGCTACGAAATCATGCGCCATGGTGGCGGCGGCGACTTTACCCAAATAACGGCTGGTGTGGTTCGGGTGGATCGTTCCGCTGTTGGGAATCTATTGGCTCTATTTCCTAAGGTGCTGCAGATCGATGCCTGGGATGACGAGAGCGGCTGGCTGCAGAGCACGCTGCGCTTCATTGCTCAAGAGGCCAGGGATCTGAAGCCAGGGGGAGAAACTGTCATTACCCGACTTACGGATATCCTGATCATTCAATTGATCCGTACCTGGGTGGACTCGGTCACTGGAGTAAACCAGGGCTGGCTCGCGGCACTGCGGGACGAGCAGATCGGTCAGGCTTTAGTACTTATCCACCGCGAGCCCCAACATCCATGGACAGTCGCCTCACTTGCCAGTACGGTAACGATGTCTCGTTCAGCCTTTGCCGCCCGATTCACGCAACTGGTCGGACAACCCGCTATGGGCTATCTGACGAGATGGCGCATGCAACTGGCCCACAGTCTAATTCGTGAAACCTCGTTGTCGCTTGCTGCGATCGCCAATCGGGTCGGTTATGAATCAGAGGCCGCTTTTTCGAGAGCCTTCAAACGGATGTACGAAATCTCACCTGGGAGCATTCGTCGCACTAGCTATGAGGCAGTGCTCGCCGACTAGGTTTGACACCTGCCAGATGTTTTAGATCGTGGGCTAACAACACCAGTCTTGAATGACCGATGGGCGTGTACACCCATACCCAGGAACAAAATATGCGCGAGGGGCATCATATTGCTTGTCCGGAGGTGTGGGTGCGACTACGGAGATGATTGGATTGCTGAGCACATCCCAGCGATGTCTTGTCTAGCGATCCGATCTTTGTTGCAGCCTCCCTTGAGATCTGCGCAGAAGACTCCCCGCGTTGATAGCGTTGGGCATGTTTGCGTAATGGACTCCGCGCGTGTTTCTGACTGACAGGAAGGCTGAAATTGTGATCCTTGAATCAACTGAGTCGAAATTGAACGGCGAAGCATCTAAACAGGACGATTCGTCGACGATCGCCGAAGCTCAGTTGCAGTTGGCGATCGCCTGCGCCGAACAACGAGAGTTGGCTGCGGCGAAACGACACGCCCATATCGCGGCCGAGCAGGCCCCGCCAGATTGGCCGCACCTAGAATCGCTCGGCGTCGTTCTGTTCCAGCTGAGCGAGTTCCCGTCAGCCTATTTTGTGCTCACCCTGGCTTCGCACAACGGGCCTTTGGGGGTCGAAGCA
>CAZLYS010000657.1:0-3489 GCA_964563415.1 uncultured Halomicronema sp. | reverse complement strand
CCCACTGAGTGATCGCAGCCTTGAGGCCAAATCAGGGAAATACTCCGTCCTGCTGCGATGATTGCTCAGAACGGGCAGCCGGTCGCTAAAATGCCTCAAAAGCCTGCATTTTTAATATTCCTGTCTTTATTTGAGGTTGTGTCATGGCGAACTCTAATGCATCACCGAACCCCAAAAAGCGGTATCGGGAACTCATTGAGCAAGTCGTCACCATGACGTTAAAAGGCAAGATTCGCTCTAAAGTCCAGGTTTTGAAGATGCTGCAATCCGACATCGAGCCGGGCGAAGGTGAGGTGTTTGCCACTGTCTTAGCGGCAGAAACCGACGCGGTGAAAGCGACACTCGCTAACGAAACCGACGAGCTGAAGCAGGCCAAAGCCACCCGACGACAGCGGGCGCTAACCACGCTACAAAGTGAATTTGAACAGTGGCAAAAAGACAATCAAAGTACGGCGGTGTTATCAGGGGCGATCGCCACCCTGATCCGCACGACCGATCAAGACCGCCTAACTGCGCTCTTGCAGGTGCTCGATCAAAATCAGCCCAATCACCTCAGCCGCGACGAAATCAAGACCCTGGCCCAGCAGCTCCGCCAATTAGAAACCGAGACCGCTACTCAACCCTCGCTGCAAGAACTCGCCACCGGCCTACAGCAGGGGCTCACCACCTGGCAGCAGCTCGAAGGCCATGTGATTAGCTGGGTTTACGAGCAAGGACAGCGGGCGATCGGCTTTGGCAGTTCGTCACCCCAGGGGCCGTGGTCCTACTGGGCCAAGCAGATCCAGACCACCAGCATCCAGCGCATTTTGACTGACCTGGCAGAAAATCAAACCGTTACCGAGCAGGGGATTCCGGTGCCTCTAGAAGTGCGCACCTGGATCGAAATGGCGATCGCGCTGCAGCGGTTACAAGTCTCCCTCGTTACCTGGTTTGACCAGCAACCTTATGATGCTAAAGCAGGCAAGCGCCTCTCCATCGCGACCTTCCTGACCTTTGCGGTCGTGTGGAGTCAGATTTCCCGCCGCTTGAGCGAACTGCGCCAACCGTTACTGGCCGAAGGCTGCTTTCAGATGGCGCTGCAGGTCTTGCGTCAGTTTTCTCAGCAAGACTACTTTCCGCTCTATGGGGGACTCTTCACCGCGCTGTCAGGAGAGCCGCTCCGCACACTATTGGATTATTTGGATCAGCCGCTGCGGCAGGTGCCGAACACCGATACGAAGGCTCGCATCCTGACCCTATTGGGCTACTCGCAACGGGCGTTGGGCCAGTACGACCTGGCGCAGCAGTTTCATGAACGTGCCCTGGAGAGCGCTCGGGAGGTTCAGGATCAGCGGTGCGAAATTGCGAATCTCAACCACCTCAGCCGCACGTTTGTCATGCAGCAAGATTTTGACGCGGCGATCGCCAACAGTCAGCGGGCGCTCATTTTGGCACGACAAGCGGGCGATCGCATCGGCGAAGCGAATGCCTTAGCGAACTTTGGCTACAGCGAAATCTCACGAGCGCAAGAACAAGCTGTGGAGCCAGAACAAATCGAATCGGTGCTCACCTATTTAGAACAAGGACTGCAGCTGAGTGAACAAGTGCAAGACCGACCTAGCGAAGCCCTGTGTGCCAACAGTCTCGGGGTCGCTCAAGTGATGCTGCGATATTACGACCAGGCGATCGCCGCGCTCGAAAAAGGCTTGCAGACGGCCCAAGCGATTGGGGATGTCTTTTTGCAAGGCGTCAATTACAGTTATCTGGCGATCGCCTATCAAAATCTCGAAAATACGGACATGGCAGTGTTCTGCTCGGCGCTGAGCATGTATTTGCTCTGGCAAATTAATTCGGAGCAGTGGCACCAGCCTGCGGGCACTCTGAGCATCCTCTATGGTCAAATTGGCCAGGAAGCCTTTCAACAAGCCCTCGCCACATATCGCCCTGCATTCCTCAAACAAATAGGCGTCGATGGCTACGACTACTTGCCCAAGCTACTGGCAGACTATCGAGAGTCTTTGGGGTAAGCGATCGCTAAACCGTCGAGCCAGGCTGGCGATTGCTCTCTTCAAATCTTCTTTTTTGGTCACTCAGTTGCGTTTGGCGCCGATACCTTTCAGTGCCGCCCCGCGATTGGGTATCCTAAACTAATATGAAGAAGGTTTAAGCCAGTTAAACGGGCTCAAAAAAGGGATTGGCTGCCAACGTGTTATCTGTGCCACTAGAGCTATCAGCAACGGTCATTGCGTTACTCATTTCAGGGGCGAGTTTTGTAGCCTGGTTTTTCAGTATGTTGGCGGGTGGAGGGAGTCCGTTTATCCTGATTCCTCTGTTGTCATTGTTGTTGGGCACCCAAGCCGTAGCACCAGTCATTACCACTGGACTGCTCATTGGCAACACCCAGCGCAGTTTGTTCTTTTGGCGTGAGATTGATTGGCGGGTTACTGCTTGGTACTTGCCAGGATGTTTAGCTGGATCGGTTCTAGGGGCGTTGATCTTTGCTTGGGTGCAAGTCGATTGGCTGCAAATTCTCCTTGGCGTCGCCCTCCTGGGCATGGTGGTCAATTATTGGCTGGGCAGAGTGCTGAATTGGCGCGATCGCACCTTCACCGTCCAAGCCTGGTACTTTCTGCCAGTAGCCTTTTTGAACTCTGTCGGATCGGCCTTGATAGGTAGCACTGGCCCCATCATGAACCCGATGTATTTTTCCTACGGGCTCGAAAAGGAGGCCATGATCGCGACTAAAGCCTCGAATAAAGCCTTTCTGCATATCTTTAAATTGCTGAGCTACGCGGCCCTCGGCGTATTACAGCCTGATCACATCGGTTATGGTTTGCTGATCGGTTTGGGCGCTGTCCCCGCCAATCTCGCCGGTAAATGGGTGCTCGAACGCATCAGCAACGATCAGTTCCGTCAGATGGTGTATGCCTTTGTCGCTGTTAGCGGTGTCGTCATGATTTGGGAACAGCGCAGTTGGTTCCTTGCCTGGTAGACAACCATTTCAGCCTCTGCGTGACCGTTATAGAGACTCGTGACTAAACACAAAGAAGCCTAACGACGCACTGGCAGGGCAAAAAGAATTCCGGTATAACCGCACTTAGGGAATTTGCTTCTGTCTGCCAATGCTCTCTGCGAGGCAACTTTGTATGCCCTTATATAGCACCGACCTTGGGACTTCGGTAAGTCTGGCGTTGTGACTCAGGTGACGGAATCCTTGTTTCCCATTGTTCACCTCGCCACCTATGGTCAATTGAGCTCTGCCCCTGAGCAGTCCTTCATTTTGGCTTGGGATGAACGCATCCAAGCGACAGAGTTTGGCAGTCTTCTGCAACAGGGTAAGTCCCAGCGTGACAATGTGGTCGAGTTGCTGGTGCTCAGTGCATATGAAACAGTAGCGGGTGATGACCGAGCCGCACTGGGACTCGCAGGGTGGCGGTGCGATCGGGCGCTATAGCAAAATGTGGAATGCAGAGGTCGGAATTCGGAATTGAAATGCTTGTCAGACATTTG
>CAZLYS010000656.1:0-3491 GCA_964563415.1 uncultured Halomicronema sp. | reverse complement strand
CAATTGCTTGTGAATATGTCAATGAACGGGTAGAAACGTTTTTTGAGGCGAGTCATCGAGAGATCCGACAACATCCAGAGCGTTACTTTCTCGACCAAATCCGCCCTAGCGATCGCTGGGGGTTGCTTATGGGGGCCGCTCGTAGTGCGGCTAGGCAAACTGTCTTTGCTTATGAGTGGCAAAGTATTACCCCATCCGGGCAAGTGCAGTGGCTGAAAACTCGGGCGCAAGCCGAACTTCGGGAAAATGGGGCAGTTTGTTGGCACGGTGTACTGTTGGATGTCAGCGATCGCAAGCAAGCCGAACTGGACTTTCGCGAGCAGGCGGCTCAGAGTGCCGCTGTGTTACAAGCGATTCCTGATTTGATTGTGCGGGTTGATCGCGACGGTTATTATCTCAATCGCATTCGCAGTAACCCCGTAATTGACATCCTGCCGCATGATGTCGATGTTCAGGGACATCACCTTGCTGACTACTTACCCCTCGCAGTTGTTGAGCGACAACTTGCGATCATTCGTCAAGCTTTAGCGACTGGCGAAATTCAAGTTACTGAACAAGTTTTGGTTATTAATGACAAACCGCAGTACGAGGAAGTGCGCGCGGTGCCCTGTGGTAAGAACGATGTGCTGTTGATCGTCCGAGATATTACCGATCGCCAAATTGCTGAACGGGCTCGACAAGAACTTGAGGCCCAACACCGCCGCGTTATAGCAGCTTTGCCCGATCTCATGTTTCGGGTTAGTCGTACCGGTTACTGGTTAGGCTACGTCCACACCAATGCGGTTATTGATTGCCTGCCCGATGACTATGACCCGAGTGGTCACCACATCACCGACCATATGCCCCCAGCGATTGCTCAACAGCAGTTGCAAAAAATTGAGCAAGCGATCGTGACTGGCGAAATGCAAGTATTTGAGCAGACATTGACCCCAGGGAAGCGAGTACAGCACGAAGAGGTGCGCATCGTCCCTCAAGGACCAGATGAAGTGCTGTTTATTGTGCGAGATATTACTAACCGCAAGACTGCAGAACTTGCTCTGAAGCAGAGTGAGGCTGAAAATCGCGCCATTCTTTCCGCGATTCCTGACTTAATGGTGCGCCTGCACCGAGATGGGACCTATCTCGGTTACTTCAGAACTGAGAATGCAGTCGACCTGTTAGCAGATGTTGGTGACATTGTGGGCCGCAGCATTTTTGAATTTGCCCACAACGATTTTTACCGTGATCATGTTGAGGCCCACATGCAGGCAGTTCGCCAGGTATTAGACAGTGGGGAAATGGCAATCTTTGAACAAAAAATTCCGACTGATTCAGGATGGCAGCATGAAGAAGTGAGAATCGTTCCGACTGGCAAAGACGAGGTGCTGTTGATTGTTCAGAACATTAGCGATCGCAAGCAAACTCAGCTTGCTTTGCAACAGAGCGAGGCCCAAAAACAGGCAATTCTGACGGCAATTCCTGATCTCATGTTTCATATGCGAGCGGATGGGGTGATTCTCGACTATATGGGAACCTCTGAGTTTGCTGACCTGCTAGGCAATAGTGGCCACCTTATTGGCCGAAACTTGTTAGATTTTGGGACCACCGATGCTCTAGCGAGACACTTTCAAAAAGAAATGGCTGCGGCACGACGGGCGCTGTCCACTGGACAGATGCAGATTTACGAACAGGACACCCAAATTGGGGATATCACCCAGCAAGAAGAAGTCCGTGTCGTGCCGATGACTAAGGGAGAAGTCTTGGTCATGATTCGTGATATTAGCGATCGCAAGCGCATTGAGGCGGAACTTCGGTCAGCCAATGAGCGCCTTGCCAAACTATCGCTTACTGACTCGCTTACGACGCTGGCCAATCGTCGTCGCCTCGATGAATATCTAGAACAGGAATGGCTGCGCTCAGCTCGACGACAAGACCCGTTAGCTTTTATTCTCTTCGACCTTGACTTCTTTAAGCGGTTTAACGATACCTACGGTCATCAACGGGGGGATGAATGTTTATATGAGGTAGCCCAAGCGGTGTCAGCTGTGGTTCATCGGTCCTCTGATTTAGTGGCGCGGTATGGTGGTGAAGAATTTGCGGTCGTGCTATCGAATACAGATCTCAAAGGCGCTTTTACCATGGCTCAGCGCATTTGTAAGACTATTCGTGCCCTCAAAATTCCTCATTGCTCATCAGAAGTGGAGCAGATCGTCACGGCTAGTCTCGGGGTTAGTGCCATGGTTCCCACCTCGGAGCAGCGGCCTAATGCTCTGATTCGTCAGGCTGATCAGGCGTTGTATGCGGCCAAACAAGCGGGGCGCGATAACTGCCAGTGTTTTGTTAGTCGCTAGGCTCAGGGGTCAATCAATAAGGTGTCCTTGCCTCTGGCGCATTGAATCTCACATCGCTACCATGAAAGCCTGGTTTGTGGGGATCTATATATGAAACTGTTGATTACTGCGATCGCAACGACCATTGCTTTATCGTCCTCGGTATACGCTGAGTCAGCCAAAGACGACGTGACGCGCAAAATTCGTTTTGATCTTGACCAGTTGGATGAATATGGGCTGTATGGGCCTGAAGATGGTCGGAGATCGCTCAGTTATGAGTTTTGCGTACCCAACAATCTGGAAGTCATTGAAACGGTACAGGCCATTGACCCCACCCTGATGATTTATCTGCAGTCGCCGGGACGCGTGGGCTGTGACGATATGGAAGTGTTGGCGATCGGCGAAACCCACCAACCCGATTATCGTGATGTGCTGATCAATTTAGCGAGCTTAGACACGATTGATCGCATCGAACAGTTTTGGGGAGAGTAGATATTGAGCGGATCTTCTTGCCTGCTTTCAATTGGCCTGTAATGAAAAACCCTTTAAGTAGCCCTGTTTGACGACGTCCTAGAGTCCAAACATCGGTATCATTGCCTCTTAACCGTAGTTGCCATTACACCTGAAATAGACGGGCAGATTTTATGATCGGTCTTTGTGCTTGGTGTAGATGCATATTGCAGGAGATGAGGTTGCAGAATGATAGCACCAGAAATCAAAACAGATCCTCGTCAACTTTTATCAGCTGATGAGTTGAAGGGGCTGAATGAGCGATCGAACTGGCGTGGTTTTGTGCAGTTACTGGCCCATTTAACCGTCATGGGTATCAGCGGTGGGCTATGGGCAACTCAATGGAGTCATTGGGCGATCGCGCTACCGGCTTTAATTATTTACGGTTTCAGTCTGGCTGCCATGTTTGCGGCAGTACATGAATGCGTCCATCGCTCTGCCTTTGCCAGCAATCGCGTCAGTGACGTTGTAGGCTGGGTGGCCGGTGTGCTATCTGGCTACAACAGCACGTTTTACCGTCGTTATCACAAATGGCACCATCGCTTCACCAAGGTTTCCGGCAAAGAGGTCCCATTGACCCCAAATTCGACAACAACTTAGATATCTTGCAAATAGATGACGATGAGACTTACCGGGCCCGTTGCAAGTTGTTGCTGCCGAAGACGTTCTTGA
>CAZLYS010000655.1:0-3496 GCA_964563415.1 uncultured Halomicronema sp. | reverse complement strand
CGACGATGAATAGACCAACCAGTAACGTAATCATGGGGAATCTTCCTCCAAAATATCGTCAGAACAGCAGCCTCTATGGGGACTTGCTTCCGCATCTAAGCTCTCGCAACGGAGAAAGTCCTGCACTAGCCGCAACACTTGATTTCAAATTCCAGGTTGCAAGCTTAGCCTTTTGGATGACTGCCTTATTGTTAACTAATGTAACAGTAATTGTTAAAAAATGTCAACTACGCTTTACAAATGTCTGCTTTGCTCTAATCAGGTCAGGCTGATTTTCAGAGATGCCCCTGGTTGTCGACAGATTGACGATCACGGGCAGCCAGCAGATCAGCAATCTCTCTGAAAAACGGAGCAAGATTATTCGCCTAATGGGACTGCCTTGTTGTCGGTACTATCTCCTGAATTAATTCCTATCAACCTGCGGATTGTCGGTTTGAATGCTGGCAAGATGACATATTTTTGCTCTCATGAAGTATTTCCAACAACTGCTTTAGATAAAAAATCTGAGACTTTTGCCATCTGTTAATCATGTTCTGATGGGCTATTCCTTACCCTACTTAACTAAAGCAATAACGGTGCTTGGAATGTAAGGAATCAGGCTTGAAGTCTATGACCAAACGCAAATTGACCAAAGTATAAACCAGCTGCAAACGGCTGACGAATCCCCTCTTGCAATGTCCAAGTTACGGTTGAGAATCCCGCTCTTTCTGGTCCTCCCACAAAATCAAGCCTAAAGTATTTGACATTAGTTGAAGGTACTCCTATCGAAAAAACTCTGCCTCTACCCATAAGATCACGGATTCTCATGAAATGTCGTGTCGTATGCGTTTCAATTGCAGATGGTCGTTCTAGTACAGGAATCTCAACTCCTGCACCAGGACCTGCTCCATAGAAATGGCAGTCAATCCAAGGTCCGCCACCTCGAGAAATGCGAAAATCAATCTTGAGGAGTCCAGCTACATACCCAATTGCGACAATCCTTAAGATCTGAATATTGAAGCTACGAGAAGCTAATTCGCTAGCTTCAGCTTCTTCAGGGGTTTCTGCTCTTATTGTTGGATATGTCTCCTCTCGTAGAATTATGGGGTGTGTTGATCTGGAATTCGCTTGTTGAACGACATGCGTAAGTTCATGGGCAAGTAACTTCTGTCCTTGCTGATTGCCTAGATTGTATGCTCCTTGGCGGAAGAAAATATCTCTTCCGGTAGTGAATGCCTTCGCCTGCATTGCATGATTTAGTCTATTTGCCTCTTCGCCTGTGTGTAATCTCACTCCACTAAAGTCGGCGCCAAAGGCTCCCTCCATTGGTTCACGCTCCTGTTCTGGCAAGGCATGACCACCGTTCCGGGCATGCTGAATGGCAGCTTCTAGGCTTGGCGAAACAGCTAGACTATTCTCGGCAAATATTGGGTGCAGAGAACCGGTCAGATTTTGCTCTGTGGGCTTTCTATCAAGTTTCTCGTCTTCTTGCTTGGGTAGGGGCTGTCGTTGCAGAGACTCAGATTGAGGGCTATTCATCCGTCGCACAACCGCCTCAGCGACCTGATCGGCTTCTTGCTCATACTGATCCCCTGGCTGACTAACCGTCAGTTTGGCTTGAATCAGGGGCGAGGTGGGCCGCTTCACTGGAATATGGCTGAGGTCTGCATTCCTACTTGCCGCCGATATGGCAACGGGTTGCCCGGGCACAGTTGCCGCAAAACTGGCCTTTGAAGTGCTCCTAGGTGCAGTCTGGTGATAGCTCTCACACAAATCTCCTGTCAGGGTGTGTTGCTCGCAGGTATTGCATTTGCGTTGCAAGAGGTCCGTCGTCTGTGGAGATGAGGGTTGGGATTGATGTTGCTGGTGGGTTGGCTGCGATAGAGAAGTCATGATCTCATCCCTCAAATGTTTACTCACAACTCACGGACAACACCAATCTGTGGGCAAGTGGGATAGCGCACTCCCTGACAGTTAATTTCGACTCAGCGATGGGCGATCTTTATCAGCCAGTGGGTTAAAGGAGGGTGTTCCTCGATTTCAAACCTCCCGGTTAGAGAGAATGTCACTGACCGAGCTTTCAAATTTCTCCCAAGTGGTGTCGCATCAGCTGAGATGACCGTTCTTAATCTGGCTGGTTTACTATGGATTGCCATAGCACATGGGAAGCGGGCGATCGCTTTGACTCGTCATCATTAGCTCCCCCCAGGCTGGCAAGTCAATTGATGATTTATGGCGCTAATTCTCGCTTACCAATACAGCCCCTAGTTTCATTGTTTCGTCTTTTCTCCGGGATGCTTTAAGCATTTGACAGGAATTTAAAATTGTTAGCGTCATGAAATTTTTGCGCTGAAAAAATGAGTTTCTCTACCAGCGTCTAGCAATTTTGCTGCCTCGTGCCTGCCCAAAAGGGACTTGTAGAATTCCAGAATTCTCTTTTTTAGGAAGAGAATTATCAAGCTCTTATAGAACCCATTTGACATCTCACCCCCTAACCACAGGCATTACAGCTTGGTCGTTTTGGCTTTATGGAAAGGGAAATACTTGTAAGGCCTAATCTTTCGTTATGAGCGTAGAGAATCGAGGGTTCGAAAAGGTTGATTTTTCAGCAAAAAGATCTCAAATGGGTTCTATAGCGCTCCTGCGTGAATATTGCAGATCCTGATGGCAAGCGTCTTGTTGGCACGAGCATCTTGCCCGTTTGACTTTCATGAGTCACTTCGTATGGCGATATCTTAAAGAGCGTCAGCCCTGTGTGCTACTGGCCTCTTCACAAGTGTTAGGGTGTTGCACCGGTCACATTAATGCGTCCTAGCTCAATTTCGTTGCGATCGCCGCTTGGGGTATTCACTCTCTGCCATCGCCCCCTCACCAGCGCTAGCGATGTGATCGTATGCCAGGGGGTAAATTTGGGACGGGAAATGACCTGCCAATTGATGCCGAGTCTGCGGTTGCGGGCAATCACCCACTCCCAAAAACTCATTTTGGTCACGAATGCCGTTGCGCTCCGAGAAACCGTAACGCCACTGCCCAGAGACACCCCTCTGGGATTCATCACGGGTAGGCCAGGGCGATCGATGACAAAAATTCGCCTCCTGTTGGGAATCAGGCATTCATCATCGTTATTGTGGTCATCCCAGGTACCTGCGGGTAGATGGAGTAGCCTCCTCCAGGTGCCGCCAACTCGTTCCCAATCTCCTTCCATAAGGGTTCGCAGGATGTCGAACTCGGTGCCAGCAGGGATTCTGCCCCTGAGGGTAAATTCAAGTTCCATGCCGTTTTGAGCGCCACTGACAATGCCCACTCCGCAGGCTGGGGCCCCTCGGCAATGGGCACAACAGTTGGCTGCGTTAAGGGGGCCACTGTTGTTAAAGCGGGTTCTCCTAGCGGTTAATCCAGAGAATGATTTAGTCTTTCTCCCTGCAGTCTGCAATTGTTGCTGCCCATGACTTTGCTGGACGACATGGGCCAGTTCGTGGGCCAAGAGCTGTCTGCCGGTATGAGTCTCAGG
Source organism: uncultured Halomicronema sp. (assembly GCA_964563415.1). Classification (GTDB taxonomy): domain Bacteria; phylum Cyanobacteriota; class Cyanobacteriia; order Phormidesmidales; family Phormidesmidaceae; genus Halomicronema. The sequence goes on along the minus strand of CAZLYS010000655.1, from coordinate 6 downwards.
TGTATA
>CAZLYS010000654.1:0-3499 GCA_964563415.1 uncultured Halomicronema sp. | reverse complement strand
CTTGCGAACACTAGAACCTGAATCTAGCGCGTCTACCAATTCCGCCAGTTCCGCTAACTGGATTGCAATCGACAAATATACATAAACCATTTGTGACTGCAGTTCTTTAGAGTGCCTCACACACTGCCTCTTCGTCAACTGCTATGCCGAAATTTCAATCCTACGGTGGTGAGTCCTCCGGAGGATATTTATGGGTTGTGCCCGCAAAGATTTCAGAAAAATGGTTGAATCAAGTAAAATTTAGACGAAAATTTACATCTGAGTTGTTCCGCTCAGGTTTTGGAGGATAAACCCATCGTTAAAGCCACTGGTAATCAACAGATGTCTAATTCCCCTGAAGCAGACAACTCAGTCTTAGAGATTTGGGGACGTCACCCGCTGACAGGTCATGTCACGATTAGTGGCGCGAAGAACTCTGCTTTAGTGGTGATGGCGGGGGTCTTGTTATGTTCTCAACCCTGTCGTCTTCGCAACATTCCTAATCTTGTAGACGTTGAGCGCATGGCAGCTGTGTTGACAGCGCTTGGGGTCAAAATCAAGCGTGAAAATGGTTTCCTCGATTTAGATCCTAGCGATATTAGTCATACTCGTGCTCCCTATGACATTGTCAGTCGGTTGCGAGCTAGCTTCTTTGTGATTGGTCCTTTGCTGGCGCGCATGGGAGTTGCCCGGATTCCGTTGCCTGGAGGCTGTGCGATCGGGGCACGTCCGGTTGAGCTGCATGTGCGTGGCTTGCAAGCGATGGGAGCTGATGTACAAATAGAACATGGCACTGTGCATGCCTGCATTCCAGGGATTCGCAAGCGGCTGCAAGGTGCCAACATCTATTTGGATTACCCCAGCGTTGGGGCGACGGAAACGCTGATGATGGCCGCTACTTTGGCTGAGGGCGAAACCGTGATCGACAACGCTGCTCAAGAGCCTGAGGTGGCTGATTTAGCCAACTTCTGTCGAGCCATGGGGGCGCGGATTCGCGGTGTTGGGACGAAAACGCTCACTATTTCCGGAGTACCAAGTCTTCACAGCACCGACTACGCGATCGTGCCCGATCGCATCGAAGCCGGTACTTTTTTAATTGCTGGTGCCATCACGCACTCACAAATCAGCCTATCGCCGGTTGTTCCTGAGCACTTGGGTGCGGTAATTGCCAAGTTGCAAGAGGCCGGATCCCAAGTGGTGGTTGATTCCCCTAATCGGCTTACCCTCATCCCTGGCGCAGAAATTCAGGCAACTGATATTCAGACGCTGCCTTATCCTGGCTTCCCAACTGATATGCAGGCTCAATTTATGGCGCTGATGACGCTGAGCAACGGTAACAGTATGGTGACCGAGACGGTGTTCGAAAATCGTTTACGTCATGTGGCTGAGTTTAGCCGCATGGGCGCGAATATTCGGGTGACGGGCAACTGCGCTGTGATTCAAGGTGTCCCTATGTTGTCAGGGGCTCCAGTGATGGCCACTGATCTGAGAGCATCGGCGGCGCTGGTGCTAGCAGGACTAGGGGCTCAAGGTAAGACCGTCATGAGTGGTTTGCAGCATCTAGACAGAGGGTACGAGCAATTAGAGCAAAAACTGACTAAGTTAGGGGCTCAGATTACCCGTTTGGAAGGCAGTGCTGCTCAAGCGGCGGCTGAAAGTGAAGAACTCACGCCGACCAAGCTGTCTGTCTAGCAGTCTGCAGAATGTTGACTGTAGTGGTTTGAGTCATACCCTTTGGGTCCGTCAGCCACACTGCAACCAGGTCAGCATAATTTTGGTTGGTTCTGATTTAGAGCCAACCTGAAGGTCGTTGCTGGAGATGCTTAGTACCTGCCATGCTTCTAACGCAAGTCACTGCACGGCAGAACGATACCTTGCGCTAGAGTGGCGTATCGTCCTGTCGTAGCTACATGCAATTTCACCAAGAGAACTGTTTCAGCCATTTTGGGAAGATAGCTGTTCATGCTTCAGAACAGTTACTTTGCTGGTATAGCTTGATAAGCGGGTGTGGCTGATGGAACTGTGTTTCCAGCTTCCAAAGCTTCTACGAAGTGACGGACGCGAATCGGATCAATAGGTTGCTGGATATCGCCCTTCCGTTTGAGGGAACTAGCGACAATGACGCCGTCAGCTGATTGTATGAGCTTACCCACATTCTCCCAACTGGCCCCGCTGCCAATGAAGACTGGGACGTCTCCAGCAGCAGCTTTGGCGAGTTCTAGATCTTCTAAGCTTGGAGGGCTACCCGTCGCCCAGCCAGACAGGATGATGCCGTCGGCAAGGCCGCGATCAATCGTTTCTTGGACGGCGGTCGTTAAATTAGGTGAGCTCAGAGGACGGGCATGTTTCACTAATACATCGGCGAGAATGTTAACCTCACTACCTAGCTCGCGGCGATAGCGCAGGAGATCGTAAGCACAGCCTTCGATCAAACCCTGGTCGGTCGCCATGACACCAGTGAGTACATTTACCCGAATGAACTGAGCATTGACACAGGTGGCGATTGCCAACGCACTGCGGGCGTCATTGCGCAACACGTTAATACCAATTGGTACCGCAACCAGCTGCTGCAAACGCTGCACAATCAGACTCATGGCACTAACGACAGCGGGATCAACCTGGTTTTTAGTGAAGGGGGCATCAAAAAAATTTTCTACGATAATGCCATGAACCCCTCCCGAGGCCAGGGCTGTGGCTTCCTGCTCGGCTCGGTCAATCACCCGCTGCAGATCGCCTCCCCACTTTGGGGAGGTTGGTAAAGGCAACAAATGGACGACCCCAATGACTGGAGTTGTGGTCTTGAAAATTGTCGGTAAGCTCACGTGAAATTGGTCTCGAATGCGAAGACTCAGTCGCTAAAAGGTCAAGATAGAGGAATAACTACCTAGTTCCTACCCCAATTTACCCTAAGCGCTCTCATTCTTGAGATGCCTTTTTATGAGCGGTGACAACTTTGTATAGACCGGTTTTCCCAAATCCCGGTCCAAGTCTTATGATGAAGGTTTGCATGGACAAAGTGATGACCAAAGTTCAAGAGGGCGCTGCAGCTCTATGAGGTCACCCTTTGGCCGAGTTTGGCCCTGTATACAAGAGTGTTGTCGCTACCTATGACTGCTGCTACTGCTCAACCCACGATCGCTGTTACTCACCTGGGATGCGAAAAGAACCGGGTCGATACCGAGCATATGCTGGGCCTGTTGGTTCAAGCCGGTTACGGGGTCGACGCGAACGAGGAGTTGGCCGATTACGTCATCGTTAATACCTGTAGCTTTATTGAAGAGGCTCGGGCAGAGTCGGTACGCACTCTAGTGGAACTAGCGGAAGCAAAGAAAAAAATCGTGATTACGGGCTGCCTGGCTCAGCATTTCAAAGATGAACTGTTGGAGGCGATTCCAGAAGCGGTGGCGCTAGTGGGTACTGGCGATTACAACAAAATTGTGGATGTCATTCAGCGGGCTGAGGCAGGCGAGCGGGTCAAAGAAGTCTCGGAAGAACCAACCTATATTGCGGATGAAACAGT
>CAZLYS010000653.1:0-3505 GCA_964563415.1 uncultured Halomicronema sp. | reverse complement strand
ATCGGCACTGGCGATCCCGATCAGCCCGTGCTGGTGAATGGCGAGCCCATCGAGTATCGCAGTCCTGCTGGCCACTTTGCCCCCACCGTGCCCCTGGAACTTGGAGAAAACACCCTCACGCTGACCCAAGGCGACGATACCCTGACACTCTCCATCACGCGCATCTCGGCCACGCCCACTGTGCCCGCTGATTCCTGGTTCGTGCCCGAGTCCCTGGCACCGCAAGTAGACATCGCTCGTCCAGCGGGAGAACTGGTTTGCTTTGGCGTGCAGGCCATCCCTAATGCAGACATCGCAGTGAACTGGGCCGATCAGGTGATTCCCCTTGCGCCGCCGCCCACCGCCGTTACCCTGCCTCCCAACTACGCTGTGCTCACCTCCCAAAACGAGCCCGTACCCCTCACGGCTACGCCTTACGAAGGCTGCACTACCCTGCCCGCCACGGGCGATTTGGGCCAGCCGACCTATGTTTTGAACGGGAGCGCCCCCCAATCCGCCACCGCTCCCGGTACCATCAGCCGCCTCACCATGACCGACTATCAAGTGGCTGAAGTCACGGTCGATTCGGGTATTGCCAGAACTGGCCCCAGCACCAGCTACTCTCGCATTACCCCGCTACCCCAAGGTACTCGCGCTGCCATCACCGCGACAGCAGGCGATTGGCTGCGACTCGACTACGGCGGGTGGATTCGCGCTTCAGAAACCACCATTACCGCAGCGACGGCCCCGCCCCGTTCAATTATGCGCAGCGTCACCTCAGAGCAGATCCCTGGTTGGACGGAGGTGCGATTTCCCCTGCAGACCCCGGTGCCGATCGCGATTGACCAGACTGCCGACACGCTGACGTTAACGCTGCACAATACCACCCCCCAGACTGATACGATTTACTTTGATGTTGATCCGGTGGTGCAGCGGCTCGATTGGCAGCCCGTCTTACCCGATCGCGCCCAGTTTCGCTTTCAGTTCAGAACGGCTCAGCAGTGGGGCTACAAAGTGCGCTATGAGGGGACGACCCTCGTCCTTTCCCTCAAGCATCCCCCCACTTTAAGCAATGACTCGCTAGCGGGGACGACGATTTTGCTCGATCCGGGGCATGGTAGCGAAAATGATCTGGGGGCGCGAGGACCCAATGGCTACCCTGAAAAGGATGTTAATTTGGTCGTCTCGAAACTGCTGCAGGATGAGTTAGAAGCTCGCGGTGCGACCGTCGTGATGACGCGAGAGGGTGATGACGATCTGTTTCCCCGCGATCGCGTTGACATTATCAATCAAGTAGAGCCCACCCTAGCCCTCAGTATTCATTACAATGCGCTGCCCGATGCCGGGGATGCACTCAACACGGCGGGCATTGGTATGTTCTGGTACCACGCTCAGGCCCATGACCTCTCCGAATTTCTGCACGATACCCTGGTGCAAGAATTGGATCGACCCTCCTATGGTGTGTATTGGAATAATTTGGCTCTTACGCGTCCGACCGTGACCCCCTCGGTGCTGCTGGAGTTGGGCTTTATGATCAATCCCAATGAGTTTGAGTGGATTACTGATGCCCAAGCCCAATCCGAACTGGCAGAGGAACTGGCAGAGGCGATCGCTCAATGGGTGCACGCAGCGCTACCCGATTAATTCATCCGACAATGGCTGATGTGGCTACCACAGATGTCCACGTTGGGCTCAAAGTCCCCTCCGTGCTCCTCCTCAAGGATGGCCAACGGTGTTTAGCTGCCCCATCGAGGCTAAAAACTCGTGCTCAAGATGCTAGCAGTAGCTCGGCATAACCTTCCTGGCAAGGTTTAGTTAGGAATCCGTGCCCGCTACGTTCGGTTCTACACCTAACGGATTCCTCGTCTTTCCAGTAACCTCTACGTATTGGATTAAATTCTTGGCTGATGCTCAGATGATGCAGTTTCTGACCCATCAGGTCGGATAAGGGGGCGATTGTGGAGGTAGCGGTTAACCATATTCGTTTAAGCGATCTACTACTTGATGCAGAAGGCTTCTTAGGGAGCCTCCCTTGGAGTCCTTCGGGAGAGCGGGGCACTCAAGCGAGGCTCGTGGCTGAAGCCGAATGGCGGGCGGCGATCGCTGCCTTGACGCACTTATTGCCGACGTTGCCGCGCCCGACCCAAGCCGCCTCTGTGGATCATCAACTCAGCGGTATGGCACTGTCAGGGCCGCTACCGGTCTTAAACGAGGCCGATTTTGGTTCTCGGTTTGAGTCTTGGGTCGTCACGCCGCAACCTTTGGCCAGTGCCCTGCAGGGGCAACACGCCTTGCTGCCAGCTACGGGAACGGCCGCGCCGCCATCGTCGATTAATGATCAGATCTTGCCGTTAACCCTCAACAATCCTCTACTGGCAGAACGGTTTTGCCTCGTTGTGAGTCCGGCCCTCACCATCGCGATGGTTTTGGGGCAACCGACTGGTGGCCGTCCTTGTTTTCAGTATTCGTTTGACCCGGCAACACTCATTGCCTTGTGGGAGCAGGTACGCCTGCACATTGCCGAGAGTGCGCAGTCCAGTGTTGAGCGTCTTGATCAACACTTTGCTCAAGCAATGAGTGCGCCCGATTATCGCGTGGTTACTCGGTTCACGCAAATCATGATGGCCCATTTGCCCCATCGTCAAAGCACGGCACTCCAAGCTAGTGAAGAGCGAGGCCATTTGCGGTTTACCCACTGGCCGGAGCAAACTCTGAGGACGACGGGTGCAAGCTCCTCTCAGGAATCATTTTTACCCGCCATCGCGACTCCGGACGAAGCGCCTGAGTCGGCTGATCAACAAACTGAACTGCTCCAGGCAATGGCCCATGAAATTCGGACGCCTCTGACCACGATTCGCACGCTGACGCGATCGCTGCTGCGCCGGAAAGATGTCTCTGCAGATGTAAAAAAACGATTGCACCGCATTGATGCTGAATGCACACAGCAAATCGATCGGTTCAATCTGATTTTTCGGGCGGTGGAGCTAGAGACGATGGAACGCGATCGCCCCCGCTCTTCCTTGACGCCGATCGCCCTCAATCAAATCTTCAACGACGCGATTCCTAAGTGGCAGCAGCAAGCAGAGCGACGCAACCTCAAGCTCGACGTTACCCTGCCTCCCCATTTGCCTCGGGTCACCAGCGATCCTACCCTGCTGAACGAAGTTCTCACTGGCGTGGTGGAATGGTTTACCCAATGTTTACCTCCCCAGAGCCATATTCATATGGAGGTGATGCTGGCTGGGCATCAGTTAAAGCTACAGTTTGAAGCCGCATCGCTCGACGGTCACTGCGCTACTGATGCGGATGTTAGCTACCGGCGACCGCCCCTCAAATCGGTGGGGCAACTGCTCAGCGTAGTGCCGGAAACGGGAGGGGTTAGCCTCAACTTAGATGTCACCAAGAATCTATTTGAATTTCTGGGGGGCAAGCTGATTTTTCGACAGCGACCTGAACAAGGTGATGTGCTGACGGCTTTTCTACCGTTGGATACGCGAGAAATTTAGCTGCGGGCTTACAACCGGAC
>CAZLYS010000652.1:0-3506 GCA_964563415.1 uncultured Halomicronema sp. | reverse complement strand
CCGCTATTGAGAGTGAGTCAACCCGTGTCGTTCTTCCGGTCAGCGATTCAATTCATACTCAAAATCAACAACGCTGTTCTTTCCAGCTTAGAAACTCCAAAGCGGTTAGGAACAATTAACACGCTTTGGGATTTTAAGTCATCGCTGCCAGTGTTTGCGCTAGCCGAACTTTTCGTTAGGCAACGGCTCTAGATCAAACAGTGTATGCAGAGTGGTCATTGCCTGCTGCCGCGCTTCGATGTCACGTTGGGCGCGGAGCTGCACCATCGGGTCGTGCAGAATCTTGTTCACGATGCCTCGGGTCAAGGCTTCAATGACCTCCCGCTGCTTTTTACTGCCAAACTCTTCGCCCAGTCGTGACAAAGCTTTTTCGAGCTCTTGCTCGCGAATCGTTTCTACCTTGCTGCGCAGGCTGCTGATGGTAAAGACAGTGTCCAGCGATCGCCACCAGTCCATAAAGGCTTCCAGTTCTTCCTCTAGGAGGGCCTCGGCTTCCATCGCCATCTGACGACGACTCTCTTGATTCTGAGCCACGACTGCCTTCAGGTCATCCACATTAAAAGCCGCAACGTTTTCCAAGTCATTGACGTTGGTATGTACGTTACGGGGCACAGAAATATCGAACAGCATCAATGACTGTGTGGGTACTAGCATGCCTTCCAACTTGACCTTATCCAAAATGGGTTCGGTGGCGGATGTGCAAGTAAAGACCACATCAGAGTTGCAGACCGTATCCATCATGGCGTCTAAAGTACCAGTTCTAATGCCAGCACCGTTAAACTGGCCGGCGAGCTCATCGGCTCGTTCAATCGACCGATTGAGGATCGTAATTTGGCAAGAGTCTTTAGAGAGCAGGTGCTGCACCAGCAGCCGCGCCATCTTGCCCGCACCCAAAATGCTAATGCGACACGCTTCTAAGTCGGGGCGCTTCATTTTGGCGAGTTCGGCAGCGGCAGAACTAATGGACACCGCGCCTGTCCCGATACTAGTTTCAGTGCGGACTCGCTTACCGGCGGTAATGGCCTGCTTCAGCAGGCGATTGAGGATGCGGCTCACGCCTTTGTGCTGCTGGCCTAACTTATGGGCGTGCTTGACCTGAGCCAGAATCTGCCCTTCGCCCAGAACGAGGCTATCAAGCCCCGCCGATACGCGGAACAAGTGCATAACCGCATCTTGGTGTAACAGGATAAACAGATGCTCGCGGAGTTCGGTTAGATCAACCTTGCCGTAGTCGGCCAGAAACTGAATGACTTCTCGCACACCCTGATCAGCTTGTTCGGTAGCGATGTGAATTTCAAGACGGTTACAGGTACTGAGAATAGAGACTTCGGCAATGTGAGGATAGCTGAGGAGCTGAGCGATCGCTTCGCCCACCTGCGGGGTAGGGATACTGAGTTTTTCCCGAACTTCAACAGGGGCCGTTTTGTGACTCAAGCCCACGACAGCAATGTTCATGCGTCCTCCCAACGAAATCAACTTGTTATCTGTTAAATAAAAATAGCGACCTTATCAGCAAACGTAAGGCCTAACAGTGTTTTGCTTATTTACTAGCTTTTCTGAAGGTAAAGAATAATAGGGGGCCGACTCAAGAAAACTCAACAAAAATCTATCAAATGCGCGCTTTTGCCGAGATCGCCTGATGCATCGTGAACAGCAGAAGGTCAGAGACGTTGAACAACATCTCTGACCTTGCTGATTCTGACTTTGCCGATCAAGAGCACTAGACCTGCCGATAAGAGGGAGTGCCGGTAGAGCGGGACTGAGATCGTCGCGCTCGCGGGCAAGATGCCCACCCAAACACATGGTCGATGGGCAAATCTAGGGTGCTCTTACTTGACTCGAATCACCTTCGGTTCATCAACCATGTGAATGGTATCGACGAAGCGAGCCGTTTGCGATTGGCTAGAAATGACCAAGCTCTGCGTCCGTGCGCCCCCATGGAAGAAGCGTACCCCTTCCATCAGGTTGCCAGGAGTGATGCCACAGCCAGCAAATAACACCGTTTCACCACAAGCCAGTTCCTCGGCATCGTAGACTTTATCAGGATCCTCAATTCCCATTTCTTTCAAGCGGGCAATGTTAGATTCTTTGCTCTCGCCAATCAGACCAGTCTTGACAACTGCTGGGTCGTAGATGAGCTGGCCTTGGAAATGACCCCCAATTGCCCGCATGGCTGCCGCAGAAATCACCCCTTCAGGAGCCGCCCCGATGCCCATCAGCGCATGAATGTTTGTGCCAGAAAACCCACAGGAAATCGCTGCCGAGACGTCACCATCGCTGATCAGGCGGACGCGAGCACCCGCTTCGCGAATTTCTTTGATCAGTTCGTTATGGCGCTCACGCTTCATGACCACGACCACCAACTCTTCGATGGAGCGATCAAGACACTCAGCCAAAATTTTCAGGTTTTCGGTGGCGGATTTGCGAATATCGACCTTGCCCTTAGCGACTGGAGGAGCGGCCAGCTTGTTCATGTAGAAGTCAGGAGCGTGGAACAAACCACCCTTTTCAGAAATAGCGAGTACAGCCATGGAACCAGGCTGTCCATAGGCACACAGGTTGGTACCTTCGCAAGGGTCCACCGCGATATCGATCTCAATTAGCTCATCGGGATTGCAGTAGTCTTTCGCATTGGGTTGGGTACAGATCCCAACCTCTTCGCCGATGTAGAGCATGGGCGCATCATCACGTTCCCCTTCCCCAATCACGATGCGACCCCGCATGTGAATCTGGTTCATGCGCTCACGCATGGCTTCTACAGCGACTTGGTCGGCAGTATCTTTTTCGCCCTTGCCCATCCAACGAGCAGACGCGATCGCTGCCTTCTCTACAACTTCAATAATTTCTAAACCAAGTGTGGTTTCTAACAAGATTCATATCCTCCAAAACTGCCGTATTTACGTCGGTCTGACCAGATCACTCTCAATTTTTCAGTCTATCAGAGGAGGGGATCAGGGGGTAGAGGGGCGAGTAGGGGAGTGCGTTAGCAAGGGAGTGAAAGCAGCGGTAAGTGGGAGGGCATGGGGGTGAGGGGCAAAGGCGAGAGGAGAACAGGTGAATCGATCACGAGCTCGTTATCCTCATAGTTAATGAGGTCTGTGACAAGATAAAGGCTGCGAATTTGTGGCAGTAAATGGTGGAGCGGGGGCGGATCATCGTGATTGGTGGGGGAGCGGCGGGCTTTTTTGGCGCGATCGCTGCAGCCGAAGCAGCTCCTAACGCGCAAGTGACGCTGCTCGAAGCAGCCGCTAAGCCTTTGATTAAAGTGCGAATTTCGGGTGGGGGGCGCTGCAATGTGACCCATCACTGCTTTGACCCCGCCCTGTTGGTGCAGCATTATCCACGGGGGGGCAAGGCACTGAGAGGCGCGTTTACCCGCTTTCAACCGCGAGATACGGTGGCCTGGTATCAGCGACGAGGCGTGCAGCTAAAAACTGAAGCAGATGGACGTATGTTTCCCACAACGGATGACTCGGCCACGATTGTTGACTGCCTCATGCGGGAGA
>CAZLYS010000651.1:0-3520 GCA_964563415.1 uncultured Halomicronema sp. | reverse complement strand
TATACCTGCCGGGGTATCGGAGCCGACTATTGGTATTGCTCACCTGGGTGCAAAACTATGGGATGGGCGATCGCGCGCTGCGCCAACTCTCAGGCCATCAGTCTCCTCGGTAAGCGATCGAGGCTATGTTCAACTCGACTGGGCAGAGAGAGTAAATCAGTTCATTAGAAACGCTTCGAGTCTTTTCCAGATTTCTAGCTGTTATTGAGGTATCTTCCATGAAATATTTACCTTTGATCGCTCGTATTGCCCTAGCCTTGATTTTTTTGAATGCCGGTATCAACAAAATATTCGGATTTGCCGGTTTTGTAGACACGATCGCGCAGGTCTTACCTCTAGCACCGCTATTGGCAGTTGGGACAATTGCCTTCCAAATTTTAGGATCGCTATCGTTGATTTTTGGCTATAAAGTCAACATCGGCGCGACGCTATTGATTCTGTTCTTGATTCCGGCATCGCTAGTTTTCCACAACCCCATCGCCGATAGTAGCCAACTAACTCCATTCCTGAAAAATCTGGGTTTAATTGGTGGGCTCTTGCTGGTTATTTATACCGGTTCAGGAACCATGAGTATTGATAACAGCTCTAATCGGCCAAGATCCTATTCAGAGCCTTCTTCTACAAATCAATAATTATTGACCACTACTTGGCCTCAAAAGACTATCATCAGTGATCAGAAAAGTCTCTCAACAAGTCAAATCCTGCATAAATCAAGAATTCTTCTGGTGGATTTTTTTGATGAATCTAGGTGTCTCAATAGGTAAATCTAAAACTGTTCAACTCAACTCTTTTAAACCACGCTTAGCATGTTTTAATAGCGCCTGTACACAGTGTTGATTTCTAATTTTTTCACTGGTTGCAGATAGTTTAAGGGAGGATTAGTTGTGCAAGATCTGCCAGAATATGTGCAAATTTCGATTGATGTGGTCACGCGTTTTGGGCTCAACATTCTCGCTGCGATCGCAATTTTTGTGGTGGGGCGCTGGGTTGCGCAGGGGGTGCGCCGGTTTGTCAGCCGCATTATGAGTAAAAACGATGGCGATCCGACCCTGATCACGTTTTGTGCCAACCTGGCTTACTACTTAGTTTTGGCTGTTGTCATCATTGCTGCCCTCAATCGTGTTGGGGTGCAAACGGCCTCTTTAGTGGCAGTTTTGGGGGCAGCAGGACTGGCCGTTGGCTTAGCTTTAGAAGGGTCTCTAGCTAACTTTGCTGCGGGGGTGTTGTTGATTTTGTTTCGCCCCTTTAGGGTCGGCGATTTGGTAGAGGTCGGCGGGGTCTTAGGCACCGTGCAAGAAATTCAACTGTTTGCCACGTGCTTAAAAACGCCGGATGGTAAGCGTGTCATTGTCCCCAATTCGATGGTGACGGGGGACAAAATCATCAACAACAGGGTGGAAGGTATGCGCCGGGTCGATATGGTTATTGGCATTGCCTATGAGGCCGATCTAGAGCGAGCCAAGCAAATCATCACTGAAGTTGTAGAGGCTGACCCCAATGTTTTGCAAGAGCCAGCCCCCGTGGTGCGGGTCACTGAACTCGCGGATAGCAGCGTCAACTTTGCCGTACTGCCTTGGGCCGACCCTGCTAAGTTTTGGGACGTCCATTTCAGCATCCACGAAAATGTGAAAAAGCGGCTAGATGCGGAAGGCATTGCGATTCCGTTCCCGCAGCAAGATGTTCATTTGATTCAAGCTAACTAGCGAGCCGAGAATCACTGACCTTTTGGAGACATTGGTGAATTTGGTCATGCGCCCGATTTAGCTGGCAACGGCGGAAATCGGGTTCACACATTCGGGAACTGTCTGTAGACGCTCCGTTGATTTGGTTGAGGCCCTGCAGACGAAAACGTTGGCTCAACGGCCCTCATGACCAGTGTTTGAATGCGGTCCTTTCCCATCCTTGTGGTTCACTAAGGGCAGATACTCCTAACTAGCTCCATGTCTGACGCTGTGCTGAAAAACTACATTAATGGTGAATGGTGCCCCTCTAGCGCCCGCGATCGCCTCCCCGTGCAAAATCCTGCCACCGCTGCGGTCTTGGCCGAGGTGCCGCTGTCGCTTGGTGCAGACGTGAATCAGGCGACAGCGGCCGCCGCTCAAGCCTTTATTGATTGGCGGCGAGTGCCCGCAGTAGAGCGGGTGCAGTACCTGTTTAAGCTGAAGGGGCTGTTAGAAAGGTACGCGGACGAGATTGCCCGGCTGATCACTCAGGAATGTGGCAAAACCCTGAAAGAGTCGCGGGGCGAATTGCAGCGAGCGATTGAAAACGTTGAGGTGGCATGCGGCATTCCCACTGCCATGCAGGGGGCCTTTTCGGAAGATATTGCGCGGGGCATTGACGAATTTATGATTCGCCAGCCGTTAGGAGTAGCTGCCGCGATCGCTCCTTTCAACTTTCCGGCGATGATTCCCTTTTGGTTTATGCCCTATGCGATCGCCTGCGGTAATACCTATCTGGTGAAACCGTCGGAAAAAGTGCCCCTCACGATGCAGAAAATTTTTGAGCTCATCGATCAGGTGGGTTTTCCACCGGGGGTGGTCAACTTGGTCAATGGAGCAAAGGAAACGGTAGATGCCATCCTACAGCATCCGGATATTCGCGCTGTCAGCTTTGTCGGGTCGTCTCCTGTCGCCCGTTATATCTACGCCCAGGCCGCTGCCCACGGTAAACGAGTGCAGTGTCAGGGGGGGGCGAAAAATCCCATCATTGTGTTGCCCGATGCCGATATGGAGATGACTACCCGTATCGCCGCTGACAGTGCCTTTGGCTGTGCTGGGCAGCGGTGTCTTGCGGCCTCGCTCGCCGTGACGGTTGGGGATGCGAAAGCCCCATTCACTGATGCGATCGCAACCACAGCAGCTAGTCGAGTGACCGGCAATGGCCTCAACGCCGACGTCCAGATGGGACCCGTGATTTCACCTCAGAGCCGTGATCGCATTGAGTCACTCATTCAGCAAGGGGCAGATGAGGGCGCTAAGGTACTGGTGGATGGTCGCCAGCCGCAGATCACGGGACTAGAGCAAGGCAATTTTGTGAAGCCGACGATCCTTCAGGATGTACCTGCCACAGGCGAAATCGCCCAAACTGAAATCTTTGGTCCAGTGCTAGGGCTACTGCATGTGGAAACGATTGAGGAGGCGATCGCGTTGGTGAATCGCAGTCCGTGGGGCAATATGGCTTGTCTATTTACCAGCAGCGGCGCTGCAGCGCGACAGTTTCGCTATGGGGCAGAAGCGGGCAATATTGGCATCAATATTGGAGTTGCGGCACCGATGGCGTTCTTTCCGTTTAGCGGTTGGAAGGACAGCTTCTTTGGCGATTTACACGGGCAAAGCCACCACGCCGTCGAATTCTTCACCCAAACCAAAGTCGTCATTGAGCGCTGGCCCAAAGAATGGAGCCGTCAATTTTAGCCAAGGCCAGAACCTTTGTATAAGTTATATTTCACTTTGAGAGCCTAAGGGGAGAGATTAGGCGCTTTTGTCAGAGGTCTGGCCACAATTTGACGCTGCTTACC
>CAZLYS010000650.1:0-3533 GCA_964563415.1 uncultured Halomicronema sp. | reverse complement strand
CAGGCAGCATGCTAAAATCACGATTTCTGACATTGTTGGGTAAATAGTACCCATGTCCCTTAGAATTTTTACTGGTGTTCTGAAACCCTTTCACTGTTTTATCGATCAGTGCACGAATTGCCTCATAGTCTGAGGCCAAATTCTCCCAATCCATGGGATGTTGACCTTCAAAAAAGGTGTGCGCCAACATGCCAATGATTTCAGGTTCGCTTTTTAATTGCCCTGAAACAGGTCGCAGCAATCCTTTACTTCGACGTACTTTGCCCGTGCTACTTTCCATGGTCAAGAATTGCGAGCTGCCATTTTGAACATCTTTTTCAGAACGGCCAAGGGTGGGTAACAATAAGGCGGTCTTGCCTGTTATCAAATGGCTTCTGTTCAGTTTGGTACTAATTTGAACGGTAAAATCACAATTCTGTATGGCTTCGGCAGTATAGGTGGTGTCAGAAGCTGCCATCACAAAATTCCCTCCTAAACAAACAAAGACTTTGGCCTTGCCCTGATGCATCGCTTGAATCGCTTCAACTGTATCAACCCCTTGTTTTGATGGAGGTTCAAAATTCAAATACTCGCGAATTCGATTGTTCAGACCTTCATTCACGAAATGCATGATGCCGACGCTACGGTCACCCTGCACATTGCTGTGCCCACGAACAGGACAGGTGCCGGCAAATGGTTTTCCAATGGAACCTTTTAGCAATAAGATATTGACAAACTCACGTATATTGTGAACTGCATTTTTGTGCTGGGTAAGCCCCATGGCCCAACAGATGATGATTTTGGAATTATCAGCCAACAACTGAACCACCTCATCTATCATCGTTGAATTCAATCCTGTTCGTTGAAGGAGTTCCTCTTCTTCGTATTGTGATAAATCCGTTCGTAAATCATCATAGCCCTTGACATAGTTTTTAATAAAATCATGGTCAAAAACTTGATTGCCATCATCATCCAATTTGGTCAACTTCTTTAGTAATAATTTTGCTAGGGCTACATCTTCATTGATTTTTACGGGTAGGTGAATATCTGCCATGGTGTTACCGCTGCCGAGCATATCACCAACTTTTTGTGGGTTTTTGAAATTGACTAATCCCGTTTCAGCAAGTGGATTAATACTGATTACTTTACCGCCGTTTTTTTTGCATTCTGCCAGCGCAGTGAGCATACGCGGGTGATTGGTTCCTGGATTCTGCCCAACCACCAAAACCACTTCTGCCCCATAAAAATCATCAACTTTGACTGAACCCTTGCCAATACCCAAGGTTTCTGAGAGTGCGACCCCAGATGATTCATGGCACATATTGGAACAATCGGGCATATTATTGGTGCCAAAAGCCCGGGCGAACATACCGTACAAGAAGGCAGCTTCATTACTTGAGCGACCTGAGGTATAAAATATAGCCTCATCAGGATTTTGAAGTTTTTTTAATTCTGAAGCCATGAGTTCATAAGCTTCTTTCCATGAGATGGGTTCGTAGTGTACTTTTCCTTCGCGAAGCACCAATGGTTCTGTAATTCGCCCTAATTTATTCAAACCGTAATCACTCAGCAGTGATAATTCTTCCACAGAAACTTCTGAGAAAAACTCAGCATCAACATATTCGCGGGTCGCTTCATCGGCTAGTGCCTTTGCCCCATTTTCACAATATTCGGCCAACTTTGAGGGGTTTTTTGGAACCGGCCAGGCACAACTTGGGCATCGAAAACCATCTTCTTGATTCATTTTTGCCAGTGCTTTCATGGAACGTAGCACGCCCATTTCTTTGAAGCTATGGTTCAGAGCTGCTGTGACCCCATCAACGCCTGCTGCGGTTTGAGCGGGGGCTTTAAGTTCGAGTCCTGTGAATTTGATAGTACCCGTAAGTGAAATGTTTCTTTTCTTGTGACCCATTCCCTAAAGATAACCCTCATCTAGGCAATTATTTGTTTCTACCCCTTGATTTTCTCTCATTGGTAATATCCTTTTTTCTGCTTGTCTTCATATCGGAGTATCTAGGATCTTGCATAAAATCTTGCTTTTGCATTTTGATGACCTCAATACTCAAAAAACCAAACTCACTGACCACTTTACCATAAAAGCGGTAAATACCTTTTCCCCGAAAGGGGTATTTTGCTGCCACGGGTGGAAACAAAACAGTGTCGAATACTTCACCGTACCGGTCGATAAGTGTCGCAAAGTGCATACGGTCTCCTTTATGGGTACTTGTGTTCTTGACCGTAACGAGATACCCATAAATATCAATCCGCCTATTGAGATAGCGTTGTAAATCGCATTGCCCGTTTTTACTTTTCGGAGGTTCTTGTAATAACTCAAAAGGGTCACAAAGTGGAAAACCCAAAAGTTCCCATTGTTCAAAGGCATTTTCAAGATAGGTGCTATGCAATTTTGGGATTTTAAATTTGCACCGCTTAGGCGGAAACAACTTTGGATGATCAACACGTTTAGTCTTCCCCAACATCAAATGGGCTTTCCAAAGTAGTTCGTGCTTATTTATTTCTGTAAAGCGAAAGGCATCAATACGGATTAATATGCTTATTTGTTCTATAGATATGAGTACCCGGTCGATAAAGTTTTCCAAAGAACTGAACCTGCCATTGGTTTCCCGTTCTTTTAAAATGCGTTGCATGACCCTTTCTTCCAACTCACGCAAATACATCATCCCTAAATAAATATGTCTGCCATAGATGACATTCAAACCATGGCTTTGGTTAATGCAAGGTGGATGAATGATTGCCCCCAACATGCGCGCATCGTGAATATAGAATTCAGCACGATAAAATCCGCCCCCGTTGTTCAGTACGGCCACCATATATTCCAACGGAAAATAAGCTCTGAGAAACAAGCTTTGATAACTTTCAACGGCATATGAAGCCGAATGTCCTTTGGCAAAGGCATAACCGGCAAAACTGGCCACTTGCTCCCACACCTCATTTACCGTTTGTTCAGGAATTCCCTTTTGTAAGCAATTGCTATGGAATTTATCCTTTGCTTTATCAAACTCCTCTCGTGAACGGAATTTTCCACTCATTCCACGACGCAAGACATCAGCTTCACCAAGGGTCAAATCGGCAAAGTAGTGGGCCACTTTTATCACATCTTCTTGATAGACCATAACCCCATATGTTTCAGGCATAATGTCTAGCATGACAGGGTGTGCCCTTTCCTCGGCCCTGCCAGGATTACGATGCCGCAATATATACTCCCGCATCATGCCGCTTTTTGCTACCCCTGGCCGAATGATGGAACTTGCCGCAACCAAGCCCAGATAGTTGTCCACTTCCAGTTTTTTGAGCAGCATTCGCATAGCAGGCGATTCCACATAAAAACAACCCATACACTGTGCCGTCTTGATGAGATTATTGATGACGGGGTCCTTATAAAATTCAGAAACGGCGTGAATATCAAAATCAGCTTTTTCGGGTTGATTTTGTTTTACAATTGCGATAGTATCCTTTATTTTTCCAAGTCCGCGTTGTGCCAGAATATCGAACTTGAACAGACCCACATCTTCAGCAATGACCATATCAAAGTG
>CAZLYS010000649.1:0-3548 GCA_964563415.1 uncultured Halomicronema sp. | reverse complement strand
CACGCCGGAATCAATAAAAAAACCGGCCACCGGAGCAGCCGAGGTTTGTGCATCCAAAAGCAACTTGTTCATCTACAGAAGATAACCCGCCCAAGCGACAGCCGCCCCACCCGCTGCCAGGTCACCAACACCACCCGGATCACCCATCCCGACGTAGAAGACGTAGGCCAACAGATAGAGCAGCTTGCCCGCACTATCGACCGCGTTTGTCGCGTATTCAATCGGCGAAGTTTCAAACAACCCGCCGCCGTTGGCCGCAGCATCCCACTCATCCTGAGTCGCCGGAGCCAGCGCTGCATATTGCACCGAGACATCGTTGTAGTAGCTATTCATCTGGCTATTGACGTAGGCACCCCAACGATAGGTGGTCGGCGAGTACAGTCCCGCCGCTTCACGGGCAACAGTATTGAGGCCCCCCACCGCGCGTTGCAAGCCCTGGAATTTCTGCCGTTGATTACCTTGGGCCTCAGTCTTGGCGTTGCTTGGTTCGACGTACTGCCGCACGTAGCCCCGCTTATCAAATACCAGGCTTTGAGCAAATTGCCCTGATGCCTCAATCGAGAATAATCCGCCCTTCACTCTAGCCATCTTGGCCCCCTTTGAAAGTAAAACTGCACGCCATTTCCAGGCGTTGAACTCGCTCTGAAAGTTGTTCAACCTTCCTGGCCGTGGACTCTAATTGAGTCTCGATTTCCGAGAACAGGTGCAATACATTGCTGTTTTGCTGCTCGATGGACTTATGGATGTGGCTAATTTGCCGTTCACGGGCGTACATTGACCGGGTATAAGCCCGATACCAGGCCAGGAAGCTGGCCACAGCCCCCACGGCACCCATCACCAGAGCGTAATCCAGCACCATAAGCCAGTCCGATGAACACTCTCCATGTCAACTTCTAACCGTTTAGGAAGTTCTTGGCATGAGAAAAACTGCCCTATATATGACCAAAAACGACAACATCTGGGCTTATTTTGAAGTGATGAGCCCTCTTACCCAGCGTTCGATAAATTCCGATCGCGAGACAGTCGTATCCAAATGCTGGTTGTAATCGGCAACTTTTTGGTCGAGTAATTCACGACCTGCCGGAGTGAGCAAAATCAATACATGCTCAGTCTTCGGTTGGTCGTAAAGCTCACCTTGTCCCCGGCGCGATCGCTGCCCTGGAATGCCCATCTCAGCTTATTTCCGCCTCAACGTCTCTTTCATTATGGTTGAGACTTTTGGAAGTCAACTGCTGCATGGCGGTTTCTAGCTGCTGGAGTCGTCGTTTCAGGTGGGGTAGCTCATCGTCCAGGCTGGCCGGTCGGAGAAATCGTTCAAGGGCTTCGATCGCGACATCTGATCGCGTCCCCCCCGTTTCTTCCATGTGGGCCTCTAACAATTCGTTCAGTTCTGGCGAGATGCGAACTGACAACAGTGGATTGCCTTTTTTGGTACTCATGGTGATGACAGCTCCCTGAATAATGACTCGTCAGGTGATGACAGATTTGCAGGTTTATTGATGACAAAACTCGGGTGATGTGATGACAAAGTTGATGACGAACTGATGACAAGCACAGCGATGGAGTGATGACAACCTGACCTGACTGCTTTTCAGGGTAGCGATAAGCCAGGCTGATGGTTTATCGAGTTTTCAAGGGTTTCAGTGGTTGGGATAGTACGGATGAATGATAAGCAACTGTAAACACCCCGGTTTATCGTTGATTTGGGGGCTGTATCCATGGAACGCCGTTCCTCTTTTATAAAGAAGAGGAATACCCTGGAGGAAGGACAGAGTTGATGGGTAGCGGTGACAAAATCAAATCGGTTTGGCCAGGCGGCAGTTTTATCTCCAGAACAGTTACGGCAGTTGTGGGCTGAGATGGCGCAGCCGTATCGGATCGTTTGTGAGATTGCCTATTTCACGGCGGCGCGGGTCGGTGAAGTGGTGCAGCTCCAGGCTCAAGATGTGAGCGATCGCAATCTGACCTACCGGGCCAGCACCACGAAGACGTGCACCACCCGCACGGCGACGATTCCCCGGCAACTGGCGACGGCACTCTCGCAGGCCGACTTACCCAGTGCTGGTTATCTGTTTCCCAGCAGTAGTACCAAAGGTCATAGCACGACCAGAGCGGTAGACAAGCACCTCAGACGAGCAGCAGACCTGTTGGGCCTTGATGGGGTGAGTCTGCATTCCTTTCGGCGATCGCAGGCCACCCACTTGCACCAGGCGGGGGTTCCCTTGAGAGCCATTCAGCGCATCACGGGGCATAAGTCGCTGTCAGCGCTGGAACGGTATCTCGACATTTCTGGCGCAGAGGCAGCAGCTTCTCAGCAAGCCGCTCTGGATCGTCAGTGGGACGCTGGATAATCCTCAATGGGGAGTCGGCTGTTTACGATGGCAATGCTTGGACGAAGCAATGAGCGATGAGACACGTACTTCTGGGTCGCGACTGACAACGCTGTTTTGCGTTAAAACACTTTTATCTTTGATTTATAAGGATTTCAAGCTTTTACCCGGGCGAACTATGATTTGCGTTAAAACACTTTATGCCCAGAATGGTAGGTAGCGAGCATACCTGGTTGATGCGGTTTCGGAGTCATCAGTTTTAATCAAACCGGCTTCTTTAGTCGCGCCAATGATTAGAGAAACCGTTGCCGTCTTGGAAGGGGCCAGGCGAAAACGCTCTCGTAGAGTCTGATTAGACATTTGCCTGTTGCTGATGTAAAGCAAGCAGCAATGCTGATAGCAGGCCCGAATGCGATCGGTCTTACTCATGTCGGCAAAATCCTGGTAAGAAAACAGCACAGCGGTCGTGCGTGTTTCCCCAACGCGAAAATCTGGGGCCGGTAGTTGAAAGACTTCTGCGGCATCAATCACTTTATCAATGCCGCTCCCTTTCTCTTCGCAGATACCAAAACGCCGCATGATATCTGCCAGTTGCTCATTCCGAGAGCGATACTCATCAATAAAGCGTTCTGCTGGAATCGGCGGAATCCCAGGATTAGAAATCTCAACGCGATCGCTGTACATCTCAATCATGACTGAAGCGCCTGTCGCGAGAAAGTCCTGATGAATTAAGGCATTTGCGATCAGTTCCCGGAGAGCCTGCTTCGGGAACATTTTGACTTCTTCCCGCACCACTTCTTCAATAAAGCGATTTTGAGGAGCCGCCGCGTGGACATAGTTCACCAATCCTTCAAAGCCGACGGCGTAGCCCCGATGCCCGACAATTTCATCACGGGTTCTGAGCTTATTGATCCCGTCATACAGGACGAACCGAGGCGCTTTGCGAGCTAATGCGGTAGAGAAGGCATCCAGCTTCTTCGCTAACAGGATAGCGGCCAGGTTATTAATCACCCAGCCGTTGGCAGTGTGCTGAATAAACCCCTCACCCTGTAGACGTTCCAGAACCGCATCACGGGTTGTCGGATACGGCCTGTCTAAGAGTTCGAAGTAGGTCTGGGTATCTAGCAGCGCAATCACGTCGTCAGCACTGGCATCACTCCTGGCAGGCTCAGTAAACCAGTCTTGTCGATCCTCTGCGAAGATGCGCTTCAGCATGTC
>CAZLYS010000648.1:0-3553 GCA_964563415.1 uncultured Halomicronema sp. | reverse complement strand
TTTCCTGCTGATGGCATCGTGACAGAAGAAAATCAGGGGTCAGCAGCGGCGTTTCATCATTGTCATAGCCGTCTGTGGTTCATTGATCCGATTGATGGGACTGAGGACTTTATCAATCGCGGCCAACATTATTCCGTCATGGTCGGCTTATTGCGTGACCATCAGCCTCAGGCCGGGTGGGTATATGCGCCTGCCCAAAGTCGGTTGTATTGGGGAGGCGCTGACTGGGGACTATTTCAACGAGATGACGACGGCAATACGCTCCCTCTGGAGCCGAACCCCCAGACCTTGAGAGATAGTCAGACGATGCTGCTGGGCGATCGCGATCAGCGACGATTTGGCAAGGCGATCGCCACTCGCCTCCCAAAGTTGACATTTGACGCGATTGGCAGCTTTGGCCTCAAGGTCTTGGAAGTCATCAAGGGGCAAGCAGGACTTTATGTGTATCTCAATGGCCGGGTGAAGCTATGGGACACCACTGGGCCACTAGCATTAGCCCAGGCTGCTGGCTTAATTTGTTGCGATCTAGATGGTCAAGCGATTCAGTTTGACCCGAATAGCATTTATCCCCAGAGCTTGATTCACCGTCAACCCATCGTTGTAGGGTGGCCAGAGTATATCGAGGCGTTCTTACCGATGCTACGTGAGGCAGTCATGGATGTCCGCCGACAAGAATTAGCGCTGGCATGATCTTGAAGCAGTCACACATGCTTTAAAGTCATCAACTGATCCATCCGGTCTTTGTGATTTATCAAGTTGTGATGGCTATTGCTAAGAGTTTGTGGGTAGTATGAGTGGAGATTTCTCACCGTCAAGCTGCAATCGCAGTCATGGTTGACGTGATAAATGATCTTTTTTCGTTCGTATAGCCCCACCATCTAAACTCCCATGCAGCAAGAAGCCTTTAGTGAGCTTTTTCCCTTATTTGAAATTGCGAGTCCTGAAACCGTTGAATGGCTCTTATCGGTTTCCACTGAGCATGAATACCCTGCAGACCGGGCTGTGCTGATGGAAGATGCCTGGGGTAATGCCGTTTACTTTATTGAATCTGGTTGGGTTAAAGTGCGCCGTCATGCTGGTGATAGTGCAGTCACGTTGGCTGTTTTAGGACCAGGAGACTTCTTTGGTGAGATGGCTATCCTAGATGAGTCTCCCCGCTCAACTGATGTCGTCGCTCTTGCCCCAGTCAAGTTGTTGAGCGTATCGGCGCAGCGCTTTATTCAAACCCTCTTTAAAGACTCACAACTGCATCATCGGATGTTGCAACTTATGGTGCAACGATTACGCCTCACTAATTTCCGCTTTCAGTTGCGCAATCAGCCCCCGGCCGTGAAGTTGGCGAACACCCTAGCGACCTTGAGTGAAGCCTACGGCCAGGAAGTTGAGGGGGGGGTCGCGATCTTTAATATTCCAGTAGATGATTTGGCTGACGTCGCCGATATCTCAGACGAAGAAACTAGCAAAATCATGGAAAAGCTGGTTGAAAAGGGCTGGATTAAAATTGACGATGATAATGCCTCAATTTTGTTAACCAACTTTAAACAGCTCAGCCAACTAGCTGGCAAAGGCTAATCCATACTGAGTTGAGGAACTTGGTGAGCAAGTCAGGTATGGGCTGCTTTCTTCAATCTTGCGAAAAGATGGGATTCAGGCTTGCAGGAGCGTTTTCAGAATGGTGATGCGGTCGGTGTTGATGCCATCAAGACTGAGATAAACCATGCGGCGTTGGACTGGTTCGTTAAAACACATTAGCTCAGAAACGCTCAATACAGAGATTTGTAACAGGCTCTGTAGAGATCGATTACAGGTCCGTCAACTCCCTAAGAGGGGCATGTTACGGTGAATCCAATTCACCCTGATTTGGTTTGGGCGATCGCGAACGGTCATTCAACTGCGATGTGGCCATGGCAGAGCTTAATGATAGGCATAGGTAGACGCTGCCTGAGGTTGCCTATCTGAATGCCTTTGCTACTTAAATGGTAACGCCAACTGCCAAGCGTGTGTGGGTTGCTGCAATCTTAAGGAGTTTGCTATGGCCCTCCAAGTTCCACCCCCACCTTCTATTTCTCCCCGTCAACTCACTTTGCTACGCGTGGTTGCATCGATGGCTTGGAGTGACGGCAACCTTGCCCAAGAGGAAGTCGAGCTGATGCTCAAGCGCTTTAGTAGTCTGTTTGCCAGCGGTTCTGAACATCAAGCTGAGCTACAGAAAGAATTGCGTGACTATCTCATGCAAAATATTCCCTTAGAAGAATCTGTCCCGCATCTACAGTCTCAAGAAGAGCGAGAATTTGTGTTGCGGTTAGGGTACGAGGTCATTAGCAGCAGTGCTCGCACTCCAGAAGAAGACCTGATTAACCCAGAAGAAGCTGATGCTTACAATCGGCTCGTGGCCTTGCTAAACCTATCGCCTGAAAGAGTTTCCACTTTGGAAAGTGAGGTTCGAGGAGCGAGCAATAACGATTCTTTGATTGATAACCTGACTCAACAGCTCAAAGACTTTTTTGAGCTACATTAATCAGTCCCTCAAGTGAGGAACCCATAGTAAAGCGATCGTGGAAGCAGTTTCAAAGCTTCTGCGATCGCTTTACTATGGTCTGATGCTGCAAGTTGAACGTGTTAGTGTTCTAGACCTGTTAACGTTAACAGCGCGCAGTTCGTCTGTTGTGAGTGGCAGATGCAGTGCGGTTCTCAGAATGGATAAGCCGTGGCGCTTGTAATCTCGACATTAGTCTGCCAAACAGAACATTAAAGCTTGACGAAACCACTATTTGATTAGAGGCAGCTCAATGTTCTTCTGGAGAGGGCAAATCACCGAAGCCTTTGGCCTGTAAGAGGCGTTTGCGGCGCTGGCGGGCCAATGCCTGTAAATCGACGTTGACATCTGTCTCATCGACAATTTCACCCGTGAGTTCTTCCAAGATATCTTCTAGGGTGACAACGCCAGAAACCCCGCCAAATTCATCCACGACGACCGCGATGTGTTCGCGATTGGTTTGGAATTCTTGCAACAGCTTATCGGCCCGTTCGCTTTCGGCAATGAAGCGCACATCGCGTTTCAGGCTGAGGGCTGGCTGCTCGCCCTGATGTTCAATAAGGGCAGTGAGGAGGTCGTCTTTGAGCGCCACACCTTGGACGTGGTCAATATCTTCTTCGATCAGCAAAATGCGGCTGTGGGGGGAGGCTAAAATGTCGTCCTTGAGCTGAGCGATCGCGACTTCGCCTGGCAGATAGGTCAATTCGACTCGCGGGGTCATGATGTGAGCGGCTTTGATGTCATTTAGCCGAAAGACCCGCCGGATCATCTCGGCTTCATCTTCCTCGATAATGCCTTCCTGATAGCCAATAGACGCCAGTAGCTTAATCTCCGTTTCATTGGTAGTGGGTAGGCGACGACCACGGGTAAACGGAGCGGTGATATGTTCGAGCAGCATCACAAACGGGGTCATGCCCCAGGTCAGCGCCTTAACGGGAATTGCCATGAACAGGGCAATTGGCTGAGCGTGTTGTTCGGCTAGGGTTTTAGGGAGAATTTCGGCAAAGACGATGACCA
>CAZLYS010000647.1:0-3566 GCA_964563415.1 uncultured Halomicronema sp. | reverse complement strand
TCCTATCCCTCAAATCAAGCCTGACAAAGTACTAGCAAGGCCTCGAAGTCTCAAGAACACCTGAATTTGGAACCCGCGCAGCTTAGAACTAGAATCCGCAATGGTGTTGGATGAAGAATGCATCCACTATGCAACTCAACTGACAACATGCCGAACAACTCCCCTGAAGGATACGTTCACTTCCGCGATTTCCGCTGATTGCTGAGCAACTGTTTTTGATACGTCTCAATGGCTCGCATGTGGGCCTTCGGATTGCCACGATTGTGGAGCCAATCTTGAATCAATTCCAAGTTGTAGCGCACACATCGACTATTGAGCCTGACCCAGTGAATCCCCTCAATCCAATCTCCCTGAAGTCGATATTTTTTCAACGTCGAGCCACTGAGATTGAGGCATTCTGAAGCGGTTTTCTTGCTGACGAACAAAAGCATGATGTCCAACTCCTAGGCAAACGACTAAGCCAAATTGAGTAGAGAGTTGGTAGAGCTGACATAATGCCCACTAACCCTGGCTAAACGCCAGTCGGAGCAGCGGACTATGTCATTCCTGATACCTACATTCTAATGTTTGAACAACGCAAGGCTTTATTTATGCTGAATAAGGTTGCGATAGTTTACACTTGAGGGCTATTTGATCAGCATGGAGTTATTTGAATACTCTGAAATGCTGCTGGGATGCTCTTTACCGCCTAGGCAAGATCAGCACCAATCAGGAGAGCCTCAGATTATTGGCATGAGAAAGGGGTAGACGCACCTGCTGATTTAGCCGAGGACCTGCTCCAAGTCCCCTAACTCACTCCCATCCATTTCTACGCCCTGCTCAAGACTCGGCGCAGGTGTATCAACGGTTCGAGCAGGCCGCGTACCGGATGCCAAAACCGCTTCAACCCTCCGAAAACCGGTTTCGAGCACTGTTGCCAGTTGGCTGAAATCTCCAGCCAAGGGAGTAGAATCGCTATCTACCGGATTGGCAATTCGATAACGGGCACATAGCTCATCAATCTGTTTAACCAATCGTTCCACGCAATGTCGGGCCACTTCCTGCACCTCCGAGACTGAGAGTTCGCCTCGGCTTTCCTCTGCCAGAGGGCGGTAGAACGCCATCATGGCATCCATACCTTGTTGTCGTCCCTGGCGACCAGTGAAGTGAGGATTGTGCAGCAGATAATCCAAAACCACTGCCGTTGATGCCGGAAACTGGGCGTTGTAAACGAACTTCACTCGCTCCGATCGCGCATGAAGGTCTTGTCTCATGACGCCACCTTCATGCGATTCATTTCACCGAGCAATGCCTGGAACATGCCAAAGCCATCAGTCATTCGCATGGGTAAAGATGGCATTTCATGGGCTTCAGGCAACTGAGCCTCGACTAGGCATGTCAGCATCTCTTGGTTATCCCAGGCAAACGATAGACGAGGTGCAAATCCCCGCTCGTCGAAATATCCCCACAGAGCCTCTCGCATCAGATAAGCGGCTCCTCCTGCCAAAATCACGTCGCCTCTACCAGCCGCCAAATCAGGAATCAGATGATCGTTGAAGTGAGAATCCAGCACCGCCAGATAGGCTGCTTCGACCTGGGCGATCGCTGCCGAAAAATCAACCGTGATTCCTTTCGCCACTGAATACTGCTCTGGTTGCCGCGACTCCAGCGCCTGAAGTAAGACTCCATACTCCGTCACGGAAACTCCAGCCGCATTGGCCGCTTTTTCAAACGACTCCCAGAAACCGGGAAACTTGGACGTCGATTTCGCTGAATTCAGCGTCCCCGTTTCAAAGGCCAGCTGAGTCCCGTTACGATGTCCCAGCATTTCAATCCAGGTTGTGCGCTGAGCGATCGCTTGCCCAGCCTGTTGCAGCTGTTGCTTCCGCAGCACATAGATGCCATAGCCTTCCGGACGGAAGCTGAGCTTCAGCTCAACCCGATAGTCCGTCTCATCTTGGAACCGAAAGCCTTGGCAAATTTCTGTGAGTCGGGAGGCAATGTGCTGTCGCGTCGCGAGTTCATTGATCGGCAGCAAGACCCAGACGATCGCTTCAAAATGAGCCGGTAGGTTTTCCGTTTTCGAGATCGCCCCCAGAGCACCCGCAATGCGTTCAGCCGCTTTCAGACACTTGTCCTCCTTGAAGCTGTTGTAGTCCAGGAACGCCTGGGCCGCTCTGCCCACAAACGTCAATTCATCACCGAGACGAAACCAGGCATTGTCCTGCGGACGTCCACCCTGAGTGGTATGAGCCATACCAGATGCAGATCGTTGCGCCACTTCTGCTTCCATCCAGAGGGCATGGGTTTGTCCCTGTGGCAGCTTGTAGAAGAACTTCCCCCCGGACTTACCGAGGTCACAGGCCAGTAGCAAAGTCAGATTGCGAGAAATCATAGCGTTATCTCCAAATAACCACTTCAATTATCAGCACGATAACAGCATAAACCGTGCCTTTTCGTGAAACTTTACTAGTTAGTGCTGAGACGATTCAAGATAAACGTGACTATTTGTAATCACCGCTATTCTGTGCTGACTTAATGGAATAAGATTGTGTGTATCAGGTTGCTACGCCCCTATCGGGGACTGCGCGGAGGGGCCACACAGGACGCCAAGGGTCTGGCAAAACCCGGTCAAACTGCCTCCCCGTAATCGCTCTACTGTTTTCCGCTTCACTTCAGCCTTTCCTTCGGGAGAGCGTCCTATTTTTAACCTGAACTATCCATGCTTTCCACGAGCAACCTCTCCGCAGCTCAAGCGGAGACCTATTACAAAAAAGAGGACTATTACTCTTCAGAAGAAGAAGCCTATCCGACGAAGTGGTTTGGAAAAGGGGCTGCCGTTTTAGGGCTGTCAGGAACAGTTGGTCAGCACGAATTCAGCAACTTGCTTTCTGGTGAGGCTCCCGATGGTCAGTCTCTATCCGGCAAGGTGGTCAATCCTGAGAAACGGCGAGCAGCGACGGATTTTACTTTTAGTGCGCCGAAGAGTGTGAGCATTGCGGCGTTGGTGCAAGGGGATGAGCGAGTTCTACAGGCGCATCATCAGGCAGTGAGTCAAACCCTATCGGTTTTAGAAGACCGCTATGCTCAGACGCGCGTTTCAACTTCGGATGGACGACAGAAAGTCACCACGGGCAATATCACTGCCGCCGTGTTTACCCACTCCACGAGTCGAGAGGCAGAGCCGCAGCTGCACAGCCATTGCGTCGTGATGAATGCCACGCAGTTGTCGGATGGTCGGTGGTTTAGCTTCAGCAATGAAAGCGCGATCGCCAACAAAAAATTCCTCGGCCAGATTTATCAGAATGAACTGGCGATCGCGCTCCAGCAGCAGGGCTATCGGATTGAGCCTAAAGCCCATGGGCAATTTGAGTTGAAGGGCTACTCTTCAGAACTGCTGCAAACGTTTTCGACAAGGCGGCAGCAGATTCTGAAGCTGATTGCAGAGTGGGAAGCGACAGGCTCAGAGAACAATCTAGCGTTGCGAGAGATGGCGACGTTGGTGTCTCGCAAACGTAAGCCGGAGGAGTTGGATGAGGGGGTGCTGCAGCGAGGCTGGCAGGCGCTCATTCAGCTCAAGGGGTTGG
>CAZLYS010000646.1:0-3574 GCA_964563415.1 uncultured Halomicronema sp. | reverse complement strand
CATCGTTAAACACATGCCCCAGGTGAGAATCGGCTTGGCGGCTCCGCACTTCAGTTCGGGTCAAGAAAAATGAGCGGTCTTCTCGCTCCACCACATTGCCCGGTTCCAACGGTTGGGAAAAGGATGGCCACCCCGTCCCCGAAGCAAACTTATCCTCGGAAGAAAACAGCGGCTCACCGGAGACGACATCGACGTAAATGCCGGGCTTTTTGTTGTTCCAGTAGGTATTTCTGAAGGGTCGCTCAGTAGCATCTTCTTGAGTGACGGAATACTGTAAATCGGTCAGCTGCGATCGCAACTCGGCATCGGTCGGTTTTTGAAAGTCCGAGGGTGCATTTAAGGTGGCAATGGGGGCAGCGATCGGCGCTGCTGTGCTGGCATCATTGGAAAATGGCGTGAATAGCGTGACGACTCCGAGCACAACACTTGCGAACACTAGCCAACACAGTCGTTTCATCAAACCTCTTCACTCCCTGCTAAAAGCTTTCGTTACTTAGCGTAACGATTTTTCAGGTCGAGGTGAGAAATTGAGATCGACAATTCTGGTTTCTTGCTTAAGGCTGCTTGCGAACTATCCGTTGACACCTAATCGAACCTGGCTCTTCCCTAACCAATGAAAAAGTGTTTATTTACGATTGAGCAAAACGTTATTGTTAAAGCGCCCATTCCTAAAAAGGGCATCGTCAGCTCCAATCCCGAACGCTCTCTTCGTTTAGCGTCCCATTTTTTCGAAAATCCCATCCCTAAAATACAATCCTGGGGAGTCGGCATTCTCACGGGAGAATTACTTCACGAAGGCACCCGTGAAGAGTTCTTTTTTGCCTATGTGCCCATGGGTGCAAGCGGATCGGCCCATGCCTTTCACGAAATATTTGCAGCGGGTGCCCAGGAAGTGGTTCGCCTGGGCAGCAATGATATCTGGGTACAAGAAAAAGATATGGATGCCCTCATTTTGGTGTCTGAATCTAGGGGATTGAGGGGGTTATCTTGGGATCATGGCGTAGAGGTAGAAGATGTGGATTTACCGTTGATACCTGACGCTGAATTGAAGCAAAGATTGATCAAAAGCTGTCATCAAAATCATTTTCCATTTTCTGAGCGGGTATGTTTTAACGTTGACGATTACCATGCCTATCTATATCCCGATCTAATGGAACAGCCGGAACGGATTCAGCAGCGGCTTGACACTTATAACTCTTTCGGTCCTTACAGCCGAGATATGGAAACGGCATCTCTGTTTCTAAAAGCCAATCAATTTGGAGCGAAGGCTGCCAGCGTTTTGCAAAATGTATTTAAGCAAAAAAAAGAATCCCCTTACGAAGGCTCATCGGGCGACAAAGCCAAAATCAATGAAATCAAAATTGCAGAAATCATCATTAATGCTCTGCTTGATAAATCAGTGATTAAGTAGATGTTTGGAGTGAGGCAGAGATCGCCCGTTCCGGTTCCTTATTGTGCTGATGACGCAATTCACAATGTGAACCAGTAAGGCGGTTTCTGCGCGATCTCAGAAAAGTGATTAGTATCTGTCGCACTCTGAGATTGAAGAGATGTAGAAACTTTCTCGCGATCTACCGACATTGGAATAATATGCGGAAAGTTTCTTGCGATCTGCCAGATTTGGATAGATCAGTAGAAAGATTCTTGCAATCTGCCCAGACTAGGGAAATATGCGGAAAGTTTCTATCTAATAACATTGTTAGCTGTTATCAATATAGTAAGGAGCACCATGACCGTTAAAGCAATCCTCTTTGACCACGATGGAACAATCGTAGACTCAGAGCAAGCTCATTTTGAAATGTGGAGAGATGTGCTGCGAGAGTATGGTGTTGAGTTGTCGCATGAGGAGTATACGAATCAATACGCAGGTATTCCCACGACTTCAAATGCTGTCACTATCGTGGAAAATCACACGATAAATGCAACACCAGCTCAACTTGTGCAAGCTAAGGCTGAAGCTACCAATCAATACTTATCGAAACAAGCATTTCCACTCATGGATGGTGCATTTGATTCAATTCGGTATTTCTATGAGCGAGGTTATCATATTGGCATTGTTACCGGCGCAGGCAGGGAGGGTGTAGATGTTACGCTCAAAGACCATGGCTTTGACAAATATGTATCTATCGTTGTTTCAGGAGATGATGTAACTAATAGCAAGCCTGCTCCTGACTGTTATTTGTTGGCAGCTGAAAAATTGTGCATAGAACCATCAGAGTGTCTAGCACTAGAAGACACTTACAACGGAAGCCTTGCTGCAATTGGTGCAGGTATAAAGTGTGTCGGTGTTTCTGCATCAAGTCGTGTAAGAAGTTTGTTCACCGGAACAATTTACGAGTGTGCCAATCTTAATGCTGCGACACAGTGGTTATCCGAAAGCGTATTGGCGTGAGAGAGCAGCTAACAAGGCAATGTAGTACGCACCCTACGGGTGCCGGACAAATTTTCCATTGCTCATTTTGCGTTTTACCGCTACGCTAACGCAAAATTCACAACTACAAATTTGCCGCTAATTGCGGCGTTATAAGCCAAAGGAAGAGCATCATGAATGAACACGGAAAAATAAATTATGTTGAATTTCCCTCAAATAATTTGAGTGTAACTAAAGATTTTTTTTACAAGCATTCGGCTGGGTGTTTGAAGATTTTGGTCCTGAATACACGGCATTTTCTAATCAAGGGCTTGATGGTGGTTTTTATCAATCCACTCTGAAGTCGTTAGCCGAAAATGGGGCCGCTTTAATCGTGTTCTATAGCAATAATCTAGAAAGCACGTTAAACCAAGTAAAGGTTGCGAGTGGCACTATTAGTAAACCTATCTTTCCATTCCCAGGTGGCAGGCGGTTTCATTTTCTAGAGTCAAGTGGCAATGAATTCGCAGTGTGGTCTGATGCTGGCTTATAACAAGGCAAAGCAGCAAGGGCCTACGGCCGGGACGCGCTAACGCTCGCCCCTGTTTGCGGCGTTATCTTGCTGAGATATCGCTCGAGACACAGCGTTGAAACGTTGGTTGTGCCAGCAGCTCTAAAATCAGCTTTCCGAGCTTAGTTGACTTGCTGTGTCTTTTGTTTGAGCCAAGAAAGCATCGAGAAGAGGTTTGCCAAACTGCATCAATGAATCCACGATTTCCTGACCCGCTGCTTCCGGCGTACCAGCATGGAAAGGTGGGTCAGGGGTATATTCCATCATCAATTGCGCCATCTTCGCAACATCTTCACCGCAGAGTAGACTCAACAGCGTTAATCCAAAATCAATCCCTGATGTAACACCGGCCCCGGTAACGCGATCTCGGTCAATTACAACTCGCTGAGGCATAACTTCAACTCCTAACATTGCCAGTTGATCTCGAAATGCCCAATGACAGGTAGCTTTGTAGCCTTGTAGTAAACCTGCTGCCGCCAAAATCATCGAACCGGTGCATACACTCGTCACATATTGAGCAGATTTTGACTGCTGTTGCAGAAAGTCCAAAATTTCAGGGTCTTTCATGACCTCAATTTGCCCCATCCCCCCACCTGGAACACAAATCACATCTAGAGGTGGACAATTTGGAAGGGTTGCGGTTGGAGTGAGAG
>CAZLYS010000645.1:0-3590 GCA_964563415.1 uncultured Halomicronema sp. | reverse complement strand
GGATTGTTTGAAATCTCTCTTGCCAGGGACACAGTTTCTATTAGTAAAGACGGTGGCATTAGAGCCGCGATCTCGACGATGCCTGCTGCCTTCTTATCAGATTCCTTCGCTTGGCGAATGTAAGCCAACCCTTGAGCCGGAGTCCAAAACTCTTTTTCAACAAAAACAGCGATCAATTTGGGAGGAATAGTGCTCGCTAGGCTATTCAGCGTCGTAGTGACCAGCGCGTAACGCCACTGCAGGATGATCGACGCTTGGGGTTGCTGTTCATAGGCCTGCTCGGCCCATTGCCATGCTCTAGCGACATCAGTGACAAAGTTAGCGGTTTGACCTAAACGATCGCACGCTTCATACCACCCGTTTCGCCCCTCTGGAGTAGTTTCCTGCAGCAGTTGATGTAGCAGATTAGGTTGTTGGGCCTGCTCAAAGTGCCACGCTAAATGACGGTGGATGTAGCCATCATCCGGAACCGTGTGCCAAAGCCCGTCTTGAGTCTGATCGTGATAGCGCTTCAGAAACTGACGATGAGCAGCTTCTACTGTCAAACCTAAGCCTGGTAAGTCCCCAAAATACTGCTTCTGGGTCAGTAAGTTCTGAGCCAGGTCGTGCACTAAGTCATGGATACGATAGGTGGGCTTCTCTCCTGGTCGTTGGGCCTGGGGTAGCAATAGGGCCCGATTCTTTAACTCTCGGAGTAACTTACTGGCCTTAAAGGCCGGCATGCCCCAAAGAGTCGAGGCCATCTGCTGGGTCAGAGAGACATCTTCTGGCACAATCCCCAACCAGGCAAATTGTTCAAGTTGCTTTGGCGAAAGCAATTTCAAGGTGAGCTTGAATGAAGCGACTAAACTGCGCTTTTTGCGAGTTGCTTCGTTGCTGATGGCTTCAACATCACTATCCAGGTCAAGCGCAGCCATCTCTGCTCGAAACGCTTCGAGTAACTCTGGCCAGGTCACACCATCAGCAATCTGAGCAGCTGCCAGTTCTAGCGCCAGAGGCAGATAACCAACTTCCTGAGCAAAGGACTCTGCTTGCGATATCTCGGCAGCAGATAAGTCATAGGGCAAATACTGAGTCAGCAAATTTAAGGACTGCTGGGGCGTCATCAAATCCAGGTCATAGCGACTAGCCCCCACAATTTGGGTTTGCCGGGTGGTGACGAGCACACAGCAACCGGCGCCACCAATTTGAAACGGTTGGACATGCTCCGGATGCCAGACATCATCTACCACTAACAGTGCCCGCTTATCCGCTAACAACGTCCGCAAATGCAGAGAAGCGGCCTCTAAGGTAGTGGGATTGTAGTCATAGTCTTTCAGCTCTCGGATCCATTGAGTCACCATCGAGAGTAGGTCAGGCTTTTGGCCAAGGGTGACCCAGAGAATGCCATCTGGGAAGCGAGTTTGCACATCCTCTTCCTGAACTAGGGCCGCCGCCAGCACTGATTTGCCAATGCCCCCCATGCCATAGATGGCGCTAATGACCAGGGTGTTCGATCGAGCCTCGGCTAACAACTCTTTTTTGACGGCTTCAAGGTGTTCCGGTCTCTGTACATAGTGTCTGGGTAAGGGTGGGGCGAGGTACGGAGCCCTCCATGATAAATATCGATGCGGCCGTTCCAATAGCGCTGTATCAGACTCACCGATGATTGCTTCAATGCCTTCAATCAGGCGCTCCATATCCGGCCCAAAGCGGGGATCCTCACCAACAGGAGGCCCATTTCGCTCTAACAAGGGGCGTAAGGATGGAGGTAACTGAGAGGACTCCGGCGGACTTACCCCTTCAAGAAAAACGGGCATCACCGAGATGCCTTGGCTTAAGGCCGTCTCGACTTCCATCCGTACCGGGTCATCAACATCATGAAGACGCGGGCGATCACTATTGTTTGTCGTGACTGTGGCCCACGTTGGACCGATTATCACCAACATTACTTGGCAATGGGGAAGGACGCTTTCTATGAATTCGGTAAAGTCTGAGGCTAACGGAATATTCTCAACATCCTTGAAAACCTCATGCTCGCCGAAGTGTAAGACCAGACGATCATAGATACGTCCGGTTTGAGCCATACTGTCACTGCGGCGATAGGAAATGAAGATCGACCCCGGACAAGACATCGACTAGAATAGAGCCATAACATAACGAACAGAAAAGCAGTTGCGGACTTAGTGGTTGCAGCTGCTTTTTGCTTGATAATTCTATTAAACCTGTAATTACTGAAATTGCCCTTTCACGAAGGAAATAGAAGTAATCCCTCGGGATATTTAGATTAAATGCCAGGAGACGGGCTTGAACCGCCGACACCTTGGGGTTCCGTCTGGTTAACTTTCAAGCTTTTGCTCGATGCGGTCGAGTTGCCGGGCCGATTCATTATGGAACTCGGATATCTCCTTCATGAGCCACTCGACATGGTGGGTCAACTGCTCATAATTGCGCTTCAGGTGAGCGAAATCGCGCTCCGCCGCATATTGCTTGCGAGTGCGGGCGGTTTGCCACGCGATCGCGCCCATCACGCCGGTCAGTAGGCTTAAGGCACTGACCAGAATGCCGAGAACGGTGGCAGCAAGGGGCAAAGTATTCATGGCGGTTACGTCAAACGCCTCCAGCAGTAAACAGAGATCGAAGGCTGAACATTGTTGTGGGGCTGGTTGCCACCCGTTGGGCTAACGTTCAACGAGTGCGAGTGATTCCCAGCAGTGCCCGTGTTGCGAGTCACCACATTGGCAGTGTGCTGCGCGGGGGATGCCGAGGCGTTGGCAGAATTGCCATGCCGGGAGCTGTAAGAGTGATTATGCGAGCCGGTGGTATTGGTCGAGCCACTATGAGCGTGAGACGGCATCTCATTGACGGTTAGCGTGTGGGTTTTCGCTCCCAGGGTTTTACCAGGGGCATCAAAGTCGACATCATTGGTATCGACCCCCACGATCGCGCGCCCTGCGGCATAGGTTTCCCAGGTGCCATAACCCAACTTCGTAGCCGGGTCGCTGGCGTCGGTCGAGAAATAGAGGTCACCCACTTTGATTCGTTGGGCCACGATCGCAGCGGCCAGCGCATCAATTTGAGCTTGTTGAGCATCGAATTTGGCCTTTAAGTCAGCCTGAGTCTCAATGTCGCCAACGATTTCACTCCAGATGGCCGCTTTGCCGGTCACTTGCCCGTATTGGTTAGCAGCCCAGCGATAGAACAAGCCTGTACTGAGGTCAAAATAGAGCCTGCGCTCGACGCCAGTGGCGGGGAAATCCACCCGGGTGGGGTGATACTCCAGCTCCTCAAGGGCGCTAACGTCTGGCCGATTTTGGAGCTTGTTGTAGTCGTAACCCGCTGGCAAGTCGGCAACTTGTAAGGTGATGCCCCGACCAGTAAGGGTTGTTGGCTTATTGACGATCGTGCCCCACTCGCGGTTAGCAGCCAGCACTTGAGCCAGGGCCAGGAATGGAAAGCTGTAGATCCCGCCATCCGCCAAGCCGACGTAAAACCCCTTGTCAGCTTCACTAAAGGCCAGCTCCCCCGGTCCTAGCGACGGCGGGGGACCGCTGCCAGTGGTGCGGTAAACCTGAATCTGGATTCTAGGGAGTGTCATAGGTGCCACCGCT
>CAZLYS010000644.1:0-3592 GCA_964563415.1 uncultured Halomicronema sp. | reverse complement strand
ACTGAAGATGCGATCGCCCCAAACAAGGCCGCCATCACGGGACGAGCGAGTTGTGTCCTCATCACTCAAGGCAAAACCATTTTGGGCATCTTGACCGAGCGGGATGTTGTGCGGCTAACCGCTCAAGCCATGGATCTGCAGACAACCACTGTAGTTGAGGTGATGGCTCAGCCTGTGGTTACTCTGCCAGAGCACTCGGTAAAAGACATCTTCGCGGCCCTATTTTTGTTTCGTCGCTATCGCATTCGTCATGTGCCCGTTGTCGATGAGCAGCAACAGTTAGTGGGCATTGTCTCCCACGAAAGCATCCGCCAGGTATTGCGCCCCGCGAACTTGTTGCGATTTCGTCGAGTTTCTGACGTGATGTCGGTCAATGTCATTCAGGCTCCGCTCACGGCAACGGTGCTGCAATTGGCTCAATTGATGGCCACCCACCGAGTCAGCTGTATCGTGATTACCCAACTAGATGAAAATGATATTGAACAACCGGTCGGCATCGTCACAGAGCGCGATATTGTGCAGTTTCAGGCTTTGCAAATCGACCTGGCGAAGACCTCAGCGCAAATCGTCATGAGTAGTCCACTGTTTCTCCTCAGTCCGCAAGACTCTTTGTGGACCGCTCATCAGGAAATGCAAACACGAAAAGTGGGGCGATTGGTCGTTTCTTGGAACTGGGGGCAAGGTTTAGGAATTGTGACGCAAACCAGCCTGCTGCGGGTGTTTGATCCGATGGAAATGTATGGAGTTATCAATAATCTACAGCAGACGATTCAGCAAATGGAAGCGAAACAAACGGCGATGACATCCCCCCTTGCTTCCCCACCTTTAAACACCCAAGATACAGTTTTGGCAAGCACGATCACATCATCTGAGGAGCAAGAATCTGATATACCTCCCAAGGTAAATACCTGCGACCCGGAATCGCTGAACCATCTCTATCACCAGCTGAAGCAAGTCGTCGAAGATGCAACCCTATCTCCAAGTCAGCAGAAAACGGCACTCAACTTATTACTCGATCGGTTAAAACAACTCTCGGTTGACTGTGACTTGACCGTCAAACAGCTCTAAAGCCTCTCTCGCAGTGGCCAAGCATCGAGCTTCGACATCCCGCCTTCGGAGCTGATATGCCGAAGGCACGCCAGCCGAGTCCCCCAGAAGCTTTGAGAAATCATTGTGTCGCAGGCTAAGGGGTGGCAGCCCTTTCATTCGTCTCCAAAATCAGGTCACCCCGTGATGAACTCAACCGCGATCGCTCAGTACTGGCAGACCTATCTACAGACCCCAACCTCGACAGCGAACCATGCTTCTACCTATTTAGTCGATCAGTTTGGGGATACCCCCGAGTTGGCCAATGAACTGGGG
Source organism: uncultured Halomicronema sp. (assembly GCA_964563415.1). Taxonomy (GTDB): domain Bacteria; phylum Cyanobacteriota; class Cyanobacteriia; order Phormidesmidales; family Phormidesmidaceae; genus Halomicronema. Next base: position 2,230 of record CAZLYS010000644.1, on the reverse strand, counting down.
CAACTCGTTCTCAAGGGCACCAAAACTGCCACCTGTTCAACGCTTTGGGAGTGGCAAGCTGAGGCAGAACCTCTGCCAACCGTCGGCATCCACACCATTGTGTTAGATGGCGATGGACAGCCGCTCTGCATTATCCAAACTACCGAAGTGACCATTCGAGCCTTCAATGAGGTGGATGCCCAATTTGCCGATGAAGAAGGGGAGGGCGATCGCACTCTGGAATCTTGGCGACGAGGGCACTGGCAATATTTTGCCCGAGTATTGCCCCATATTGGCAAAGCCCCCACGCGCGACATGCCATTAGTCTGCGAACGGTTTCGGGTCGTTTTTCCGGCGATCGCCCCATCGTCAAAAATGAAAGCGTCACCAAATTCACTGAGCTAGCCAGGGTATTTGGAGCGTCGCTCTAACGCGCATTTGTAGGAGGACTCAAGCATGAAAATTGTGTTGCTAGGCAATGCCGGTGCGGGCAAAAGCACGATGGCAAAACAGCTGATGGGTGATCGCGCGATCGCCCTCCTTTCCCTTGATGACATTGCTTGGAATCCTGGTGTGCAACGCAAGCCTCTGGACGAAAGCATCGCTTTGCTAAAAGCGTTCATTCATGAGCATAAACAATGGATTATTGAAGGGTGCTACGGCGACCTGGTGGCAGCTGCGTTGCCCTACTGTGACGAACTGCGGTTCCTGAATCCCGGCGTAGAAGTTTGTGTGGCCCACTGTCGTCAACGCCCTTGGGAGCCTGACAAGTTTGCCTCCCCCGAGGAACAAAATGCGATGCTGCATGGGCTGATTGATTGGGTCAAAGACTACGCCAGCCGCCCTGATGAGTTTGGCTTGCAACGGCATCGTCAAATTTTCGATCGCTTCACCGGCCAAAAACAGGAATATCGCACTGTTGCTGACTACGATCACGCTAACCCCATTGAGAGCAAAGTTATATGAGCCCAACTGCTGAAATCGCTATTCAAACAGCTGAAACTGACTTGAAACAGGCCATGCTCACATCAGACGTCGCCAGGCTGGATCAACTCCTGGCGCCAGATCTGATATTCATCAATCATCTGGGGCAACCCATGACCAAACAAGATGATTTGAATGCCCATCGTTCAGGCATCATGGCGATTGAGACCGTCGAATTCTCCGACCAAGCCATCAAGGTTTTTGACCAGATTGCCATCGTCAATGTGGCCGCCCACATCAGGGGGCAGTTTGCAGACGAATGCTTCGATGCCACCCTCAGATTTATCCGCGTTTGGCAAGCCATCACTCCCGATCATTGGCAGGTCATCGCCGCTCAAGCAACGGAAATTCAACCCTCATGAAACGACTACACATTGCGATCGCCACCCACGATATCGCTGCCACCGTATCCGACTATTCCCGCCGATTGGGCTGTGGCCCGAGCCTAGTTGTGCCGGGCGAATATGCCCTCTGGCGCACCGACACCCTCAATTTTTCGGTACGGCAAGATGCCACCTGTCAACCCGGAGAACTGCGGCATCTGGGTTGGGACGACGATGATGCAGCGACGTTCACCACAGAGACCGACTGTAACGGCATTGTGTGGGAGCACTTTGCTGCCCATCATCAAGCCGCAGAGATCACCGAAATCTGGCCCGATACCCACTACGTTCCTGAGGCCGTTCCTAATGAATGAACGGGAAATTCAAGCTGGTTTAGCGGCGACTCCGGGTTACCAATACGCCCAGCAGGTTGGCAATCAACTCATCGTGGCCGGTCAAGTGCCCCACGATGCTAATGGGAATCTGGTCGGCCTGGGCAACCCTCAAGCTCAGACCATCCAATGCTTGCAAAACCTTCAGACACTGATGAGGTTGTATGGCTTTCGCGATCGCGATATCCGACACCTGAGGATTTACGTAGTTGGCGATCGCGATGCGCTCACGGATGCTTGGCAAGCTGTGACCGATTGGTTCAACAACGCCGTGCCGCCTGCTACGCTTCTGGGCGTAAACTTACTCGGTCACGAAAACCAGTTAGTCGAAATTGACGCTACTATCATCCGCGATCGCCCCTAACTCACCAAAACCAAGGAGATTCGCCATGTATCGGGTTTACGGAGACATGCTGTCGGGCAATTGTTACAAGATCAAGCTCTTAGTGCAATGGTTGGGTATTGAGCATGAGTGGATTCACGTTGACATCATGGCCAGCGAAACCCACACCGACGCTTTTTTGTCGATGAACGCGAACGCTAAAATTCCAG
>CAZLYS010000643.1:0-3592 GCA_964563415.1 uncultured Halomicronema sp. | reverse complement strand
AGGGGAGCAATCAGCCAGTTAGCGGTGTGATAGTTCACGATCGCCTCCAAGCATCCTCGAAAATCCTGATTAATCGCAAACGTCAGTCCTCTAGCGTGGCGCTTGAGCTTACGCGAAAGGTGGAGATTGGCAAAATCCAGCACACAGCGCTGGTGATGCGACTTAATCAGCAGAACTGGCAACTCAGCGACTTGCTCACCCATCGGTATATACCCTTGGCAGCAAACCGCCGCCACAAAAGCGGGCGTAAAATCAATCGCCGTGCAAAATTCGCGCTGCCGCTGCGTCAACAACTGCGGGACTTGAGTAAGTTGAGCGCGATCGCGAATAAACGGATAATGAGCGTCTAGCCATTGGATGATGGCATGCTCACGATTCTCTGGCATGGCGGATATACGAGAGGCCCGATCAGTGCTGGCTTAGGCTGTTTGCCCAGCTTCTTGTCCACAAGTATATTTCGCCAAAATAGAAACCAACTCAGCGTGGTTAATCGGTTTACTCAGATAACCTTGCATACCAGCAGCCAGACAGCGATCGCGATCTTGAGGCTGAGCCAATGCTGTCGTCGCCACGATCGGAATTCCCTGCCATTCTGGCTGTTGTCGGATTTGGTGGGTAACATCCAAACCACTCAGGCCAGGCAGTTGAATATCCATTAACACCAGAGCTGGGTTAGACTCTTGCAGCCAAGTCAGCGCATCCTGACCATTAGCGCAGTGATGCACCTGGTAGCCCCAATGAGTCAACATATGCTGCAAGAGCAGGGCATTAATTGGGTTATCTTCAACCACTAAGATGGGTCGCGTCGTCGATGGCGTCGGTGGCGTCGGCACTAAACTCTCTGAAAGCGTGGCATCTTGCACCGCATGATGCTCATCTCGAGGTGTCGCGGCTCGGCAATTAATAGGTAAGTGCAGCGTGAACTCACTGCCTTCATTGGGTCGAGACTTGACCGTGATATCGCCACCATGAAGTCGCGTGAGTTTCTGGGTGAGAGCTAATCCTAAACCGGTGCCCTCGTACTGTTTTGACAGGGGGTTTTCCAACTGTTGAAAAGGCTGAAACAGAGATGAAAGTTCATCTTCGGCAATGCCGATACCCTCATCCCAAACCGTTAACTGCACTTGCTCAGCGACGGATCGCACACGAATCCCGATCGCTTTGCCTTTGGGCGTAAATTTGATGGCATTAGACAATAAATTGAGCAGCATTTGCCGCACACGAATTTCATCCGCCGTCAACGTTGGCAGGTCCTCAGGCACTTCACATCGAATGCTGAGATTCTTCATCCCCGCCTGAGTTTCCACCATTTTGACTACGTCATTACACAGAGCCCCGAGGTGAACTTGCGAAATATTCAAATCCATCTGGCCAGCCTCTACTTTAGAGAGGTCAAGCACTTCATTGATTAAGCTCAGCAAATGTTCGCCACTCTGATAAATCTGATCAACGTAAAGTTGCTGACGCTCATTCAAATCACCATAGACTAACTGGCTCAGCAGTTTAGAAAATCCCAGAATTGAGGTCATCGGCGTCCGCAACTCGTGGGACATGTTGGCCAAGAACTCAGATTTCAATCGATTAGCCCGAGCCAGCTCCAAATTTTTAGCGGCTAATTCCGCCTCAATGCGTTCTTGCTGAGTAATGTCTCGCAAAATGATGGAAATCGAGGTGATGTCGCGATCATTTTCACCATAAACCGGACTGATGGAAATAAAGGCACTAAAGGGGGTGTCATCGTAGCGTTGACAGACCACCTGCCCGCTCCAACCAGCACCGTCAGCCTGATCCAACAGCCAGGCAACCTGATCAGGGTTAGGGAAAAACTGCGCAATATTGATGCCGGTCAGTCGTGACGCAGGCCAGTTAAACAATCGCTGGGTAGCCAGATTGGCATACTGAATATTGCCCGACAAGTCAGTGATGATGGCGCTATCGTGGGCCGAATCGAGCGCCTTAGAAAACATTTTGAGCTGGGCTTCAAAGCGTTTACGCTCGGTAATGTCGCGGCCAATGCCCAAGGCTCCCACTAAGCGCCCTGAACGATAGAGCAGCCGCCCATTAACTTCAATAAAGACGCGATCGCCGCTTTTTGTCAGCACGGCGAACTCATAGTCGCGTAATTCGCCCGTTTTTAAGAGCTGAGCAAAGACTTCAAACGTTCGCCCCCGATACTCTGGTGCCACAATCTCTAGATAAGAGTGGCCCACCACCTCATCTTCCTGATCGGCCCCGATCAGCTTCAGGCCATACGAATTGACAAAATTAAATTTGCCAGTCAAATCGAGGGTGTAAACGATATCGGAAGCCGCTTCTACATAGGTGCGAAAGAGACTATCTGACTGAGAATTCAACGTCTTTGCTCCTTTGTCAGAAGACATCGCTGTCGGGTTAGCGCTGGTCATAGTGTAGGTAATATCCTGATGTGCAAATCAGCAGTTTGGTGCCTCAATGGCTTGACCGAGCAGACTCACGGATAGGCAAATTCTGACTACCTAATTAGGCTTTTCATCACTGACAGCCAGAAATCAGGGATATTTCGGAAAGAAGGCAGTCAAAATAGTCAGGAATCACTCTTAAGTGTATCGTTTTAGACCTGTCCGAAAAAGTAAACTGTGTAGATACGCAAGAAAATTAACGGACATTGAAAGTTTTGATGAACTTAATAGCCGCGATTGCAGGACGTTCAAAATGATGTAAAAGTTCCAAATCGAAGCTAATTGCAAGAAATTCTAAATCGCTGCTGGATGCATCGGACTTCCCTAGAAAAAGGCTTTGACGTATTCGCGTCGCATGCGGGCGATCGCATCGATTGAAATCCCTTTCGGGCAGACCGCCTCGCATTCCCCATGATTCGAGCAATCGCCAAAGTCTTCGGACGCCATCTGCTCAGTCATTGCCTTGACCCGCGGCTGCCGTTCGGCCTGGCCCTGGGGCAGCAGTGACAAATGGGCGATTTTGGCTGCCGTGAACAGTGAGGCTGACGCATTGGGGCAAGCGGCGACACAGGCCCCGCACCCAATACAAGCAGCATAGTCAAAGGCTAAATCAGCGTTTTCTTTAGGAATTGGCAGGCTATTGGCTTCGGGGGCAGAGCCGGTTTTGACCGAGATATAACCGCCAGCTGTGATCATGCGATCCAGCGCTGAGCGATCGACCACTAAATCCTTAATCACGGGAAATGCACGCGCCCGCCACGGTTCAACGGTGATCGTGTCGCCATCTTGAAAATGGCGGAGATAGAGTTGACAGGTCGCTGTCTTGGGCTGAGAGCCATGAGCCTGCCCATTGATCATCAGGCCGCAGGAGCCGCAAATGCCTTCTCGGCAGTCGTGGTCAAACTCGATTGGCAGCTCGCCTTGAGCCATCAGTTGTTCATTCAAAACATCCAGCAATTCAAGAAATGACATGTCAGGATGGGCTGAATCAACGGTGTACTGGCTAAACTGTCCAGCGGCATCAGGACTCGCTTGACGCCAAATTTTGAGGGTGAGTTTCATGAAGCAAGCACCTGAGATAGCGCTTTTCTTCTAGTGTAGAAAGACCCGTGAAAATTACGCGAGCTTGCTGTCAAAACGTTGTGTTCTCAATA
>CAZLYS010000642.1:0-3599 GCA_964563415.1 uncultured Halomicronema sp. | reverse complement strand
GCCCCGCATGCTTACCGTCCTGACCCACAACATCCTGCCCGTCTTTGCCATGCTGGCCCTGGGCTATGCCATGGGCCTGACAGGCAAGGCGTCGGCCGACGAGGCGCGGGCGGCCAACCGGCTGGCTTTCCTCGTCTTCCAGCCCGCCCTGATCTTTCCCCTGATCGCGGGCATCGATCTGGCGCAGTTCGACGTCGCGGCCCTGGCGATCTATGCGGGCGCGGAAGTGCTGACCTTCGCCATCGCTTATCTGGTTGCACGCCGGATCTTTCGCCGCGAACACCTCGAGGCCTGGCTGCTGGCGATGGCGGTCATCTTCGTCAACTCGCTGCTCTATATCTGGCCGATCTCGTACCTGATCTATGGCGAGGCCGCGGCCCTGCCGATCACCGCGATCGTGGCCTGGGACGCCTCGGTCTCGTTCGGCTTCTTCATCGTCTCGATGGAGCTGATGGCCGGCAACACGGCCGCAGGCGGTGCGCTGCGGCGGATCGTGACCAATCCGGTTCTGATCGCGATTGCCCTGGGCGCGCTGGTCAATGCCTCGGGCCTGGGCGTCTACGCGCCGCTGCTGACCGCGATGGACTTTGCCGGTGCTGCCGCCGCCCCCCTGACCCTGTTTGCGTTGGGGGTGATCCTGTCGGGAACAGCGCTGAGGATCGGCCCGACCATCGCCGCCATGTCCGCGCTGAAACTGCTGCTGTTTCCGGCAGTTGTCTGGGGGGCGATGACCCTGGTGTTGCCCGGAAACGACTGGACGCAGCTTTTCGTGCTCAATGCCGCCGGTCCGTCGGGGATGATGGCCTTCGCCCTTGCCATGCTCTACAACGTGCGCACAGATGCTATCGCGCCCGTCATCATATGGACGAGCGTTTTGTCGCTATTGTCACTTTCGGTGCTCGCATGACCACGATCCGCCCGCTGGCCCGCGATGACTGGGCAGACTGGCGCAGGCTCTGGACCGGCTATCTGGAGTTCTACAACGCCACCGTGCCTGACGAGGTCTATACGACCTATTTCGACCGCCTGCTGGGTGATGACCCGCAGGATTTTCACGCGCTTGTGGCCGAGGTGGACGGGCGGCTGGCGGGATTGACGCACTATATCTTTCACCGCCATGGCTGGCGGATCGAGAACGTGGTCTACCTGCAGGATCTGTTCGTGGACCCAAAGGTTCGCGGAACCGGCGCGGGCCGTGCCCTGATCAAGGCCGTGTATGCCGCCGCCGATGCGGCCGGCTGCCCCTCGGTCTATTGGCTGACGCAGGACTTCAACCATACCGCGCGGCAGCTTTACGACCGCATCGGCGAGGTGACGCCGTTCATCAAGTACCAGAGGCCAGCCGGGTGAAGCGCCTTGCCGCGGCCTTGACCGGGCTTGCCGCCCTGGCAGCCTGCGAGGCGCCCACTCCCGTGGGCCCCACGGATATCGCCGTGGACGTGCCCGTGCGCGACATTCGCTTCGCTGCCGCGCGCTTCGAGCCCGGCGTTGCGCGCTCGAACGCGCAGATCGTGCAGGATTTTCTGGACCTGGCCTTCAGCCTGGAAAGCGGCGGCCAGGTCTTTGGCCTGCTCCGATACGAAGGGCCCGTCAGGGTCTATCTGGCTCCTGGACGGTTGGATCCCTATCGGCGGGATCTGGCGGACGTCGTCACCCGGCTGCGGGCCGAGGCGGGGATCGACATCTCGGTCGTGCGCAGTCCCACGGCCGCGCAAATCATCATCGAGGGCGTCCCCTTCCGCGAGATCCAGCGCGAGGCACCGGGGGCCGCGTGTTTCGTCAAGGCGGGCGAGACCGGCTGGCGCGACTTCCGGCGCAAGCCGGACCGCGCGCGCACCCGTTGGACCGAGCAGCAGCAGCTCAGCCGCGCGGCGATCTTCATCGCGTCCGACATCCCGCCTCAGGACATCCGGTCCTGCCTGAACGAGGAGATCGCTCAGGCGCTGGGACCCGCAAACGACCTCTACCGGTTGGCCGACAGCGTCTTCAACGACGACAACACCCACGTTCTGCTGACGTCTTTCGACATGACCGTGCTGCGGGCGCTCTATGATGACGGGTTGCGGTCAGGCCTGACCCGCGGCGCAGTGGCGCGGCGCCTGCCCGCGATCCTGTCCCGGGTGAACCCGCGCGGGGAAGGCGCCGGACGCACCGGCGGCGTCGCCGAGGACGCCCTGTGGAACGGCGAGATTGCCCGCGCACTGACCCGGCTGAACCCGGCCTCGGACAGGTTGCGCGCGGCCAACCGCGCGGTCGAGCGCGGGGGGCGGTTGCAGCCGGTCGATCATCGGCTGGCCGTGGCGCTGATGACCCGCGCCCGCCTGATCAAGGACAGCAACCCGCAACAGGCAGACAACGACTATTCCCGCGCCTACAAGATCCTGGGCCGCCAGGTCGGCTCGACCAACCTGCGTACGGCCCAGGCGGCACTGCATGTGGCCCTGGGCGCGCTGGAGCGTCGGGACATCCGGACCGCCCTGGATCTGTCGACCCGCGCCATTCCGGTGGCCCAGCGGCATCAGGATGCGATCCTGCTGTCCAGCCTGTATGGTATCCAAAGCCGCGCGCTGCAGGCCCGCGGCGATCTGCCCGCTTCCCGCGAGGCCAGGTTGAAATACCTGCAATGGGCGCGATTTGCGTATGGCGACGGACGCGGGCGGCGGCTGGCGCAGGCGCGGGTGGAACGCGCCCTGACCGGCGAATGACGAAAGGATAGACAGCCGATGGTACCTTTGCTGGGCTTGGTGATCGGGTTCGCGTTCGGCTGGATGCGCGCCAAAAAGCGCGGCGGAAACCGGCTGGATTGCCTGCAATACGGGGCCGGGCACGGGATCGCCTTTTTCGTGCTGTTTTTTGCGCTGGCGATCATCGCGGACCGGACGGGGCTGGTCTGATGTTCGTGCCCTTCTTCGCCGCACTGCGCGAGAGGAAGGTCCCGGTCAGCCTGCGCGAGTATCTGACCTTCCTCGAGGCGCTGTCGGCGGATCTGGTGGTCTATGACATCGACGGGTTCTACTATCTGGCCCGCGCCGCGCTGGTAAAGGACGAACGCAACCTCGACCGGTTCGATCAGGCCTTTGCCGAGGCGTTCGCGGGGTTGGAAGGGGTCGGCGTGGCCGAGTTGCTGGAGGGCGCGGACATCCCTGAAGAGTGGGTGCGCAAGCTGGCCGAAAAACACCTTTCGCCCGAAGAAATGGCCGAGATCGAAGCCCTCGGCGGATTTGAAAAGCTGATGGAGACACTGCGCGAACGCCTGCGCGAGCAGGAGGCGCGGCATCAGGGCGGGTCCAAGTGGATCGGGACGGCGGGCACGTCACCCTTTGGCGCCTATGGCTACAACCCCGAAGGCGTGCGGATCGGACAAAAGGACAGCCGCCATCAGCGCGCGGTCAAGGTCTGGGACAAGCGCGAATTTCGCAACCTGGACGACACGGTCGAATTGGGCACCCGCAACATAAAGGTCGCCATGAAACGTCTGCGCCGCTGGGCCCGCGACGGTGCCGCGGACGAGTTGGATCTGGACGGCACGATCCGGTCAACGGCGGAACACGGCTATCTGGACATCCAGGTCCGGCCCGAGCGGCGCAACGCGGTCAAGG